>JAAZLD010000203.1 GCA_012799495.1 Desulfitobacterium sp.
AGGCTTTTTTAACTTCTTCATTACCGGAAAGCTCCTCACTAGAAGCTTCCATAACTATTCTTCCATTTTCTAATACGTAACCCCTATGGGATACCTGCAAAGCTATATGAGCATTTTGCTCAGCCAAAAGAACCGTAGTACCGGATTCATTGATGACTTTTACTGCATCAAAAACCTGTTGCACTACAATAGGAGCTAAGCCGATTGATGGTTCATCTAATAAAAGCAGTTCTGGACTAGACATTAAAGCCCGGCCAATAGCCACCATTTGTTGCTGACCACCACTTAAGGAGCCAGCCATGTCATGCTCTTTATCCTTGAGAATAGGAAATAAATTATAAACTAGATCTAAATTCTTCTTCATAAGATCTTTATTACGCCTTTGAGTAAAAGCTCCTAACATGAGATTTTGTAAAACAGGCATGTTGGGAAAAAGTGCTCTTCCTTCAAGGCACTGAGAAACTCCTAGTCTAACAATATTGCAAGCTCGTATAGAGGCAATATTTTTTCCCTTGAACTCAATAGTTCCACTGACTGGTCTTTGGAGCCCACTTATAGTGCGAAAGAGGGTTGATTTTCCCGAGCCGTTTGCTCCTAGTAAGACGACAAATTCTCCAGGGTTAACTTCAATATTGATATCTTCCAAAGCAAGATAACTACCATAAGCTACATTAAGTCCCGATATTTTAAGCATGTTCAACCCCCCCTAGGTAAGCTTCAATTACCCGCTCATTCTCACTTACTTCTTTTGGGGTTCCTTCGGCAATCTTAGTACCATAGTTCAGAACCATAATTTTTTCCGCCAAGTTCATAACCATCTTCATTTTGTGTTCAATGAGACAGACCGTAATTCCCGATTGTTGGATTTTCTTAATGAGATTTGCTAAATTTGTAGTCTCTCCATGATTGATCCCAGCAGCTGGCTCATCTAGTAAAAGTAACCTAGGTTCTGTCACTAAGGCTAAACCTATCGCTAAACGCTTAGCAGCCTCTTGAGAAATATTAGCCACAGGATAATTCTTAAACTCTAATAAGCCAATAAAATCAAGTATTTCTTCCGCCTTTTCCCGGCACATATTTTCTTCCCTGCGAGAACGGGGACTATAGAATATAGCATCAAAGAATCCCATTTTAGTTTTAGAACGATACCCGATAATTAAATTATCTAAGACAGTACTATCTGTAAAAAGATGTGTAGTCTGAAAAGTTCTCCCGATTCCTAAGCGGGCAAAGTTATGAGTTTCTAAATTAGTAATTTCCTTGCCCATAAACTTGATAGTTCCAGAGCTAGGTCGATAAAAACCACTGATTACGTTAAAAAATGTCGACTTCCCTGCTCCGTTAGGTCCTATAATGGCTACTAATTCACCTTCATTGATTTCAAAGTCCACCTTGTTAAGGGCGGTGAGTCCACCGAAATTTTTGGTCAAATGTTCAGTTTTTAGTAACATGGCTCTCTCCTTTCGATGGTACTCCTAGTTTTCCTTTGCTACTTCCTGCCCCCGGTCCAGAAGGATAATTTCCTGCCTTTCTCCGATTATAAAAATCAGTAACTTTAACCTTCAACTTCCGCGCTTCTCCTACTGCACCACCAGGGAAGAAGCGAACGATAAGGATCAACATCAGTCCAAAGATAACCATCCTATATTCCTGAGCAAATTGGAGACTTTCGGTAATAACGGAAGCAATTAATGTCCCTACTAAAGGCCCTGCTACCGTAGCTTGACCACCGATAAGCAGAAAGAGTAAAAATTCAAAGGTTAAATGATGAGTACTTATTTCTGGTCCTAAAAAACGAATATAGCTAGCATAAAGAGCCCCAGCAATTCCAGTAAAGAAAGCTGCAATAGCAAAACCTAATAATTTGTTATACATTACGTTAATTCCTAAGGTCGATGCTAAATCTTCACTATTGCGGATGGATCTAAAGGTCCGCCCCAATAGTGAGGATGAAATCCGATTCATTACATAAATAGTGATTAACAAAAAGACAAAGACCAAATAATACTGAGATTCCAAAGTTTTAAATTCTAGAGGTCCGATAGGATTAGGTAATGGTATCCCGATTAAGCCCCGGACTCCGCCAGTTAAACTATCCCACTTTTCAATAACTAAGTTAATAATGACCCCGATACATAAGGTCAAGATAACAAAATAATGACCTTTAGTTCGAAAAGAAATTAACCCTACTAAAACAGCTAAAATTGTCGTAATTATGGCAGCTAGAGGTAGTGCTAACCAGAAATTCAAGTCCAACTTAAGCATCAATAAACCTGAGGTGTAGGCACCTAAGCCGAAAAAACCCGCTTGAGCTAAAGATAATTGTCCCAAATAGCCTACGATCAAATTCAAACCGTAGACAGCGATAGCATAAATAAAACCTAAAGTAGCTACCGTCAAATAATAACGATTAGGAGAAACAATGGGGAAAATAATCCCAATTATCAAAAGGAGCCCATAACCGATAAATTTAAATTTATGTTCCTTTAAAAAGCTAAGCATTTATCTTACCCCCCTTGCAAATAAACCAGAGGGTCGAATGGAAAGGATCAATACCAAAATAGCAAAGGCTACAATATCTTTATAGCTGCTGGAAATATAGGTCGCCCCCATAGTCTCTGCCATTCCTAAAATAAATGCTCCGATTACCGCTCCTGGAATACTCCCCATTCCACCGATCACAATGATGACAAATGCCTTCATGATAATGATATTTCCCATACCTGGGTAAACCAAAAAGATAGGACCAGATAAGGATGCAGCTGCTGCAGCTAAAAGAGAGGCTACAGCAAAGGTCAACATGGCTACCCGATTTACATCGATCCCTACTAAGCTAGCCCCATCCCTATTTTGAGCCATAGCTTCAATGGTGGAACCGATTAGTGTTTTTTTAATAAAGACATAAAGGGCTGCCATCAAAACAAATGCACCTATAATAATGATTAACTTTTGCTCAGTTGTCCGGATTCCCGCAATTTGAACCACATTGTCATAGACAGAAGGGATATTGCGATAATCTGAACCCCATAAAACCCTAGCCAATGCTTCTAAAAACAACATCGCTCCTACAGCAGCTATAAATTTATTAGTTGCTGGTGTATGACGCATGGGATGAAAAACTAACCGTTCCAACAAAACACCCAAAATGGCTAAGACTATTCCGGCAATTATGGCTGAAAGCCAGTAATTAAGCCCATAAAGAGTCATCATGAAAAATGTTACATAGGCTCCTATCATATAAAAATGGCCATGGGCAAAATTAGGAACCTCCATAATCCCGTAAATAAGAGTCAAACCTAAAGCTACCAAACAATAAATACACCCTAAGGTCAATCCATTAACAATCTGTTGCAGAAACAGATCCATGGAGCCACCCCTTTCATACTCTAAACTTTGCAACTCCCTCTGCTAAACTTTCCGCATGCTCATATAAATCGGCCACCAGATGATTTATTTGCTCTAATTCTGTTGAAGTATCGGTAGCAATCTCGGCCACCTGCTGGGAACTCATTGCTCCTTGGCCAATAGTAAAGTTAATATTTTCAATTGCCTTTGCCACGGAATCTGTGATTTCACCTAGTTGATTCCCAATGGCCGTAAACTCCTCCGTCAAAGAAAGAAAGGTCATGGCATCCTTTTCATATTGGCTACCGGTAGCCGCTAGTTTGTCATAATCCGGCCTTACTACCCCATCAATAAAGGAAAGAACATCATAGGCACTTGACGCTAAGTTTTCATGGGCTTTAACTACTGACCCTACGAGAGCAGAAATATCCTGGGCAGTCTGTGCTGACTGGACTGACAATTTTCTTACTTCCTCTGCGACTACAGCAAAGCCAGTTCCATTTTCTCCTGCCCGTGCAGCTTCGATAGCTGCGTTAAGGGCTAAGAGGTTAGTTTGTTGAGCAATATCTGAAATACTCTCTGTTAATTCCGCTATTTTTTTAACTACTGATGATTCTTCTATGGCTTCCCTTAAAAGTTGTTCTTTGCCATCATAAACATCATTGGCCTTTTGCAAAGCATTGTGGGCTTCCATCTTGAGCTGCTCTGCCCGCTCCTCAATCCTCTGAGCCTCCAATCTTCCTTGACCGGTGATTTCCTGCATCATTTGGGCAGTTTTACTAAGCTCTGAACTTGAAGTTGCAATATCTTCTGATGCTGATGCAATCTCATGAAGGCCACTAGAAACTTCCTCTGTGGAAGCAGCGATTTCCTCCGAACCTGTAGCAATCCTAGCCAAAGCTTCTTTCGATGAGGCCGCTTGTTGACTTAGCTCCTGGCTTACATCTATTGCCAAAGTCAACATCTCTCTCAGACTGGAAGCAGCTACACCTAGTTCCATCACCAAACTTCCTATCTCGTCTTTACTCCCTTTCACCTCAATAGCCAAATTTCCACTTGCTAAAGCCTGAGCCACTTCCATCCCTTTAATAATTGAGCGTTTAGTACTTCTTGTTATAAGAATTACCAATAAAATCCCTACACCTAACGAAACTCCGAAAATCCAGATATTTATTTGCCCCATATTTTGAGCAAGGGATAAAGTATTCCTTACCTCTTCTTCCATCTGAGAATTCTCAAAAGCTATATACTCATCCAAGGTTTTCATTAACCCTTGATAATCCGGTCCTGCTACTTGTGTCATATAGTTAACAGCCGAAGGAAGACCATGGGTCTCATACATATTAAAAACGTACTCAGTATGATAATAAAAAGTATCCACTGCACCCTGTACTTCCTCAAAAAGTTCTGCCGCTTCCCCATCTACCTTTTCATTAATTAGTTGGATCCTTTCATTGATTTGAGCTGTCGCCTCTTCGTACTGAGTAAGATATTGCTCTGAATCAGTAGCTAAATATCCCTGAACTGCGGCAATTTGCCGAGAAACTTGGGCACCTAACTCTTGGGCTGCACTCTGCATAGGTAACTGATATTGACTAAAGTTATCTATGACCCGGGTCAAGCCTGAGCTTAAGATTAGGGTTGTCCCTATAAGAGTGCCCATCAATAAAAGGATGATGATGTATCCCAAGGAGATCTTGGTCCTCAGTTTCATCTTTTATGAGTCCCCTTTCACTACTACCCTCACTACTAAGTTCATTCAAAACCCCACCTGCTCTCCCTTGGACCCTTTTCCTAGTCTTTTAAAAAAGTTTCACCGAGGCCCTTCCACTAAGTATCCTTGTATCCTTCTCCTTAATAGCGATTAGTTCACATTCAAGGTTTTTATCCTCTTGACTTATAATTGAACCAGTAAAGCGGATTAGCTCACCAGGACGAACCATCCCTTCAAAACGCACTTTTAGATAAACGACTTCTCCCTTTCCTCCTAACCAATCAGTAAGCATGGCAGTTAGCTGGGCCATAGTAAGCATTCCATGGGCGATTACTCCACCTAACCCAGCCTGTTTAGCATATTCTTCATCTAAATGAATGGGATTAAAATCTCCGGAAGCCTCAGCATATTTGCGTATTTGTAAGATCGTGGGCACCCATTCCCGAACAGGCAATTGATTCTTTACAAGCATATAGTCTGTCATAACTCCCATCTCACTCCCCTTTTGCAACTGGGATTTAAAAAGGTGTTATAAGGACTGTCACGAAATCAAGGCTTCGGACAGCCCTTAACACCTAGATTTCTAGTTATCTACTACTTGGCGGCAGGGTTATCAATACCAAAATGCTCTCCAAATTGTCCGTTCTCAACCATAATCCCTGCTCCCGGAGTCATAGATCCGCCACCTTCGGCAATTCCTGGGATAACGGTAGTAATAACATCACCAGTTGCTTTGCCATCATAAGGACATACTGCTCTCATTCCTTCGAGAATCTTAGCAGGATCATCAACAACACCAGCTTTTTCAATTCCTCTTGCCAATAACATCATATGGTCGTAGTTCTTACTGCCTTCCCAAGTAGGCATCTTGCCATCGTATTTTGCTTTAAACATCTCGATAAAGGGGCCAACTCCATCACTAGGATAGTATTCAAGTGGAGTAACACCAATAGCTCCTTCTAAATCTTTAAGATCGATATATTGAATGATTTGGTCCATTTTAGCTTGGTCCATGATGATAAAGCCACCTTCAAAACCTTGTTGTCTAGCTTCCTTAATAACCATAGCAGTTGGTTGGGAAGGTCCTCCCACAAACATAACATCAGGATTAGCTGCTAGGGCATTGCTTACATAAGAGCTAAAGTCTACTTCCTTGTTGTAATCAACAGGAATATC
>JAAZLD010000204.1 GCA_012799495.1 Desulfitobacterium sp.
AACTACTCGCACGATATTGATAGGATTATCCTCATCTGGAACAGGTACTCCAATCAGAGATTTTTCCATTGGGCCTAATTGTCCTTGAGCATCTTTTGGTGAGAAAAGCCAAGTTGTTGGCACAACCATTTGATAGTTTTCCGTTACATGATCTTTAATTTTAATCCAGTGACCTAAAGCACCCCGGGGTACTTCTGTTAACCCTATACCTTGAGCGGCGTATGGAGGATTCCAATGGTCAGTATCATGAATTCTTAATCCTTTGACCATTTCTCTTTCTAGATCGTCTAACCAGTTAAGCATATCTTTGGATAAAATCATGGCTTCATAAGCACGAGCAGCATGGCGTGCTACAACCCCAGGTTTCATATTATATTTAGCAATAATCTCCATAAGGCCTTTTGGCTGTTTAACTAACATTCGTGCTAAAGGTCCAACTTCTATGGGTTTGCCATCATAACGAGGGGCTTTAATGAAAGTATATGCATCTTTTCTTTCTAGGTCAGGAATAGTATCTTGGTCAAAAGGATGATCGCCCTTCTCACGATCTTTATACCAGGCATAAGTAACCTGCTCAGTAACTTTACTTTCATCTACAGACATAATATTAGAAAGATTATTATCATAAATAACTCCAGGAGGTATGAAGAAATCTTTTCCTTCATCATCTTGACCAAAGGCACCGTAGGAGAGATAGTGACCATATCCCCCACCGAAACCAGATTGGGCTAAGGGCAATAATGGACCTGTACCAAAAGTTAATACATCTTGGAGGTAACTATTTTCTATAAAATCAATGAGTTCTAATAAAATGGAACGATACTGTTCTACTACTTCAATATTAGGTAATATTGTTACTCCGCCTACTACAATTGAGGATTGGTGAGGTTGTTTTCCGGCAAATAAAGCAGACATTTTCTTAGCTTTAGCTTGCATTTCTAAAGCTTTTAAATAGTTTGCTACAGCATGAGTTACTAACTCTGGATCGTTGACACAATATTCATCTGGTTCATAGCGAGGTGTTAATGGTGCTGTGTCACCAGCTTCAATCAGCATTTTTATCTTATCTTTTACCCTTAAAAGTCTTGGATCGGAGCCTTGATACTTGGCTATTGCAGTAATATCTAAATAGTCTAAGGCACTTAAATGATAAAAATGTAACATAGCATCATGTAGCCACATAGCAGCATTGATAAGGTTGCGAATTATACGGCCTCCTGCCGGAACTACTGCACCAAAGGCGTCATCTAAACATAAAGAAGCAGCCCACCCATGTGCACTAGCACAAACTCCACAGCTTCTCTCAGTAACATAAACTGCATCACGGGGATCCCTGTCAACTAATAAAGGTTCTAATCCCCTATACATAGTACCGATGGAGCGAGCATCGGTAACAACACCATTTGTAACTTCTACTTCTACTCTTAAGTGACCTTCAATCCTAGTCACTGGATCGATAACGACTTTACCCATCTATTAGTCCTCCTTTTCCTGCTCAGAGTCATTGTTTTTAAGTCTTCCGCTGGCAACAGTAGCAACTAGATGAGCACCGAGTCCAACTGCAGTAGCTCCACCTACTACAACACCGATGGTATCAGCATTGACCTGTCCAATACCGGGAAGTTTAAAGTTTTCTTGTTTCGAGTAAAGAGGGCTAAATTGCCCGTAAAAATCCGCTTCAGAACAGCCGGAGCAAGGAGAACCAGCGTTTATACAGAAGTTAGCATTATCATTCCACCAAACTTGAGCGCAATCTGTATAAGTCTTCGGACCTTTACATCCTTTAAGAAGGAGGCAATAGTCTTTTTGAGCAGGGTCATTCCAATCTTCCAGGAAATTACCCATTTCAAACTGACCCCTGCGAGGACAATTATCATGGAGTAGTTTTCCATAGTAAGCTATAGGACGAGCTTGTTCATCAAGTTCAGGTACTTCATTAAAGGTTAAGTAATAAAAGAGAGTACCGATAAGAGTATTAGGCTTTACTGGACAACAAGGAAGATTGATTACTGGAGTAGAAATATTGTTTTTCTCTAAAAGTTCTCTAATACCGATAGGAGCGATTTCACATGCACCAGGAATACCGGCTCCATCAGTAGCACAACTTCCAACACAGATTACTGCTTGGGCTTTGGAAGCGGCTTCTAAAACGGTCTCTCGGAAGGGAACCCCTCCAACCATACAGTAAGCATCTGTTTCTGCTGAAGCAGGAACAGAGCCTTCAACGATCAGAATGAAGTCTTCGTTGAGAGTGTCTTTATAGGCTTGTTCAGCTACATGACCAGATGCAGCCATAATGGTTTCATGGTAACGGATAGACAAAGTATCAAGAATTAATGATTCAATAGAGGGATTTAAGGTTGCTAATAAAGATTCGCTACAGCCTGTGCATTCCATACCATGAAGCCAAATAACTGGCGGTTTGTTCATAGCTGACTCTACAGCCTGAGCTACTTTAGGGGTCATGAGTTCAGGAAGTCCAAGGGCAGCTGTAGTGGCAGCCATGAGCTTCATGAAATCACGCCGACTAACCCCGTGGGATAAAAAAGCATCCGTTTTTCCCATTTTTAATACCTCCATACCTTAGATTTATAAGGTTTCTAATCTATAGTGATCTATATTCTTTATTATAAGAAAAAATCCTTCAAAATTTCTACAATTTTTAGATTTTTCAGAATAAAGGAAAGTACTCACGAGCGACAAAAGGGTTTTTACTAATATAAAATCTCTTTTAGAAGTATTCTGGCGAATACTTCTAAAATTAAGTAAAAGAAGTAAAAAGATAAGAGGGAGAATCCCATGTCTTGGAATTTCCCTCTTTGGAATTTTATATTTACAATTCTTTGGATTATTATTTTTCTCTTTAAAAATATGATATATTAACGCAAATGTTTAGCGGATAGGAGGTCGGTTTCTTTTTATCCTTGCTCTTTCTTTCCTTCTGGCATTATGTTTTTTTTGATTAGCTACTCCAAAAAGTATCCCACCGCTAAAAATTAAAGATAATCCAAAAACTAACCCTAGGGACGTTTTTTCATCCTCTAAAAAAGGAGCCTCTACAGATCTATCTGCTACAAGTGGCACTGAGGTAAGTTTTTCATCACCTTCCCAGATATCCAAATGAGTAATAATTTGACCTGCTTTGACTTCCGTAAACTCTTCTGAAAAAGGTAATATTTTTATGGTTGGTTTGCTTAAAGAATTATCACTTTTTTCTGTAATAAAAATATCTTCCTCAACTATGAGATTGACAGTCTCATCATGAACCTGAATTTGGTGAAGAGTCTCCCCTGCCTTATGATATGCTTTGGTACTGAATTGCTCAAAACCATAATCTAATAAAGCTTGCATATCCGTATACATTGCTTTGCCAGGGGATTTGAGAATTACACCAATCAGATCCCGTCCATCTCGGGATGCTGAGGCCACTAAACAATTACCAGCTGCCGATGTATAACCTGTTTTCATTCCAGTAATTGTTGGATCTCGCCATAGTAGCTTGTTTTCGTTAAACATCTCGATGGGAACATCCTCTTTATCCCGAGGTATAACTTGGGACTTAGTAACAATAAACTCACGAAAAGTGGGATTAGCATAGGCTGCTTGAGCTATTCGAGCAAGGTCATGGGCTGTGGTTAAATGCCCTTCTTCTGTTAAACCACTGGGGTTTTTAAAGGTGGAATTTTTTAAGCCAAGTTCACGAACTTTCTGGTTCATCAGATAAGTAAAGTTATCCATATCCCCTTGACCTATATGTTCGGCTATAGCTATAGCTGCATCATTAGCGGAATTAAGGAGCAAGGCATAGAGCATATCCTTTAAAGTAAGCTGTTCCCCAGGCTCTAGATAGATTCTGGTACCGTAACAAACTTTATAGTTTAACATGGTGTCGCTGGCGGTAACCATCTCATCTAGATCCCCATGCTCAATAGCTAAAAGACCTGTTAAAATTTTAGTGGTGCTAGCAGGGTTCATAAGTTTGTCCCCGTTTTTACTAAAAAGGGTCTGCCCAGATTGAACATCGATTAAATAAGCTGCTTCCCCAGTGATATTAGGTGGTAAATTTGGACTAGCATTTACTTTAGAATGGGATAATGGTAGTACTAAGGTAAAAACTAAAAATATAATGACTATTCTATAATTATACTTCAAAGGGATCCCCCGCTATCGTTGATAAAATAAAGCAATTGTTTTAGGTCCAGTATGACTACCTACTACACATCCAATATCACTTATTATTACATCTTTGATGGGAAGAGCTTTCTTAATATCATCAGCTAACTGTTTTGCTTCATCTAAGCAAGCAGAATGGGAAATTCCAATAACTTGCTCTTCAGGCTTACGAATCTCTTCTTTTATCAAATCCAATAATTTCCGCAAGGAAGCTTTACGGGAACGTACTTTTGCCAAAGGCTCAATACGACCCTCTGAGGTAATATGGAGAATAGGTTTTACATCTAATAGACCACCGATAAAACCTGCTGTCTTACTAACACGTCCACCTTTTACTAAGTATTCTAGGGTATCTAAAGTAAATACATAACGGATTTCTCGACGGACTTGTATGATTTTCTTTTCTGCTTCATCCCAAGATTGAGCTTCTTGTAATATTTTATTAGATTTAAGAGCAAGCAATCCGTAACCTAAGGATGCTCCTAAACTATCAATTACGTGAACCTTATCTGGTTGGCTACAAATATCACGGACCATCTGAGCTGTGCTATATGTAGAACTTAAACCTGAGGAAAGATGAATAGCCACAACCTCTTTTCCTTGGGCAAGGATCTTCTCATAAGTTTCTTGTAATACCGCTGGGTTAGGCTGGGATGTTTTTGGCAATTCTTTAAAAGTGGGAAAACGAGGATAGAATTCTTCCGGAAAAATATCCACACCCTCATTATATGTATTACCTTCTATACTAACAGGCATGGGAACTACGGTAATTCCTTCCTTATGACATAATTCTTTAGGTAAATCCGATGAGCTATCTACTACGAGAACGTAACTCATTTTTTCCCTCC
Source organism: Desulfitobacterium sp. (assembly GCA_012799495.1). Classification (GTDB taxonomy): domain Bacteria; phylum Bacillota; class Desulfitobacteriia; order Desulfitobacteriales; family Desulfitobacteriaceae; genus Desulfitobacterium. Next base: position 5,022 of record JAAZLD010000204.1, read on the forward strand.
TTAAATCATAATGAAGTATATTATTCGTGAAAGTCACTTTTATTTCCTGCAATGTCTAAAATTAAAAAAAGCCCACTTTCGCGGGCTTTTGACAAAAATATGTATGATTACGCAACAACAGAAATTAAAGGATTTAGATCTTGAACAATAACATGATGATTTATCCTAGAGAGTAAAGAAGGAAGTTCGTCTTCATTAATGAAACGATAATTGACTTCTTCCCCTTCGACCCAAGTAACTAGGAACATAGGAATTCCTCCTTATCCTCAGCCATTTGGACAATGTATACAATGTATCGTGTATACCTTGTACTGTTTCTCTAGAATTATTTCAATAGTCAAATATTATCATAGTCGAATATTCGTCAATTTGCCCTTATTTTATTCAGCTTTAGCCTTAAGGCTTTCTATTATCTTTTCAAATTGCTTCCAAATAGGTAAACTTCTTACGTCGGTACTCTTGCCCATTTTATCCACAAAAACATGGATAGTCTCCCCTTCTGCTAATAATTCCCCATCTCGCAGAACTTTATAATTAAAACGTAGTTTTCTAGAAGAAAAACTCTCTAAACTGGACTCGATAATTAAATCGTCATCGTAATGTACAGGACGACGATAACGGCATGTAGCTTCAACTACAGCAGCAGCGACCCCTTGTTCTTCAAATACAGTATAGGGTAAACCAAGTTCCCTTAATAACTCTGCCCTTCCCACTTCAAACCAGATTAGATAATTAGAATGATAAACGATTCCCATTTGATCTGTTTCAGCATAACGAACACGGATGGGAGTTTGACTGGTAAAGATCATTTTAATTCCTCCTAATAACCCTTAATATTTCTCTTTACTATTATTGGACAACCAATACCCTGTGTAATATTATATATAAAAATACCAATAAATAAATGATTATGTAAAAGGAGATTAATAAATGGAGATTAATTTGTTAATAGAGAGAATCAATGAACTCTACCGAAAACAAAAAACTATTGGTTTAGAAGAATGGGAAAAGGCAGAGCAAGAATCATTACGACAAGAGTATTTATGCTTTATCCGAGGTCAGGTAAGAGATACTCTTGATAGGGTAAAAATCGAAAAGTAGTTTAGTACTACAACCTTCATTCTCCTCATTCATGTATTTTTAATCTAGATGAATACATACTAAAACTAGATTATAAATATTTTTATATAAGGAGGAGGTTATTTTGCCGGAACGTATTATGAAATATGGTGGAGTAAAATTCCGAAACCTTGTGCCTCCCGTGAAAATCAATCGCTATGTAAATAAGTTACCTCCAAACAAAAAGGACTCCCTTTTTGAAGTAGCTCATGAACTTGTAGATGCCGGTATGATTGAAGTCTTGGATGATCGGGAACATAGTACTATTGATAAGGATACAGTAGATGTCCAGATCCCAAATGCGAAAGAATAGAATAAGTATACTAAAGAGCTGTCCCCCTACCATTTTTACTGGTTAGAGGAACAGCTCTTTTTTATTAAATTCTTA
>JAAZLD010000205.1 GCA_012799495.1 Desulfitobacterium sp.
GACAAAGTTTGGTGCAACATCTATTGGAATGGGGATTACAAAACTAGGTAGTAAGCTAGGTGCTACTAAACTAGGGGCATTAGGTAAGGGACTTGGAGTCGGGTTGAAGGGATTTGCAGTAGGTGGCTTAAAGGCAGCAGTTATGTACGCAATTGTATCTTCAATAGGATCGGTGTTCAGTGGGTTAACTGAAAGAAGCATGACGGAAGCTGAGAGGATGTCCTTAGAAGCTGATAAATTAGAGAGACATATAAATAAGGCAACGGGCTGGAAAATAGATGCTGAAGATAGCGGGGTTAAGAAGCTAGGAAAATATGCGGGAAATTTTGCGGGTGCGGTGTGGAGTGGATTAATGAATCAATTAAATAGGTGGACTGGCGGAACTGCACCTTCATTTAAAGAAACATGGGACATGAGATGGGAAGCCATGAAACACCCTGAACTAACTAGAGACGAATTACGAACTCAAATGAAAGAAATGTATGATGTTGAATTAAAGAGAGCAAAAGCTAATTATGAAAGGCAGAAGGAGTATTTAGAAAAGAATCCTTTTGTAGACCCGTTAACTGGGGAATTGAGGGCAAAAGGGGATCCGTGGTTAGAATTTATGCCTCTAGAAGATTTAATGGAGTTTTTAGATAAGAAAATGAAGGAATTGAATAAATCGTTAACGGAAAGTGACGCATTATTTACCAAAGAGAAAGTAAACTTACTAATTAGCGGGGTGCCCCAGAATTCAAAAGAAATGAGAGAGACTGTAAAGAAACATCTTGATCGCAATATTGAAGAGATGTCAAAATTAGTGAACGAGCTTAAAGAGTACCTTCCAAAACTTGTACCAGGAACTGAGGCTTATACTGGGATGCAACTACAAATCCTTGACTTAGAGAATAGGATAGCTGAGTCGGAGTTACAGAAGTTTGAAACTGATTTTTCAGAATTTGATGAGATAATGGAGAGATATAATAGACAATCTTCGCTTGTTCAGTCTAGATATGATATTAAGAAGTATGATGCTATTCTATCCGGTATAAAAAAGGATTCCTCGGCAATACGACAGATTGAGAAGAAAATGGCAGATGAGCAAGTAAGGATGTTGTCCAGTATTCAAAATCGTCTTGAAGGATTGAGGCAACAGTATGCAGATAAACCGGATCAACAAGAAAGAATACTGATTCAAATACAGCAATTAGAGGCAGATAAGAAACGAATTTTAGCTGACATAAAAGATAGAATGAGTGAAGGTTTGTCTACATTTAACCTTCCTTCGGATATTAAGCCGATCACTTACTATGAGGCCATGACCAGAAACAATACACATAGAAATATGACTGTGAGGGCGGGGGACGCAATAGTAAATGTTAATATAGATAATATGTCTGGGACAGACGCAGATGTAGAAAGATTAAGTAAAGCAGTAAGCAGTGCAGTAGCACAGGCACAGAAAAATTTTGTGAGACAATTTGCTAATGACGTTAAGTCTGGAATGGGGAATAATTATTATAGTTGGAATA
>JAAZLD010000206.1 GCA_012799495.1 Desulfitobacterium sp.
TATACTATTTTCTTTTATATGTCAGTCGAATTTTGCATATTCTCCAAATTTTTACCATGTAAAGCATAGATTATGCAAAACTATAGATATTTTAAAAATAAAAATATCCTCCTAAAATAGATTTGGATATTTCCATGGTCTACTTTAGGAGGAGCAGATCAGACTTTAGCAACGACTTCATATGTGCTTAAGCATGTTTTTCGATCATTTTAACTAAATCTGGTTTACCTCTAAAACCAACAGTTTGTTCTACAATTTCACCATTTTTAAAGATAGCAAGAGTAGGAATACTCATAACGCTATATTTACCAGCAATTGCGGGGTGTTCATCTACATTGAGTTTGCCAATGATGACTTTACCTGCAAATTCATCAGCTAATTCATCGATGACGGGGGCCACCATCCGACATGGGCCACACCAAGCTGCCCAGAAATCAACCAGTACTGGTTTATCTGCACCTAGTACTTCAGTTTCCCAGTTATCCCCTGTAAAGGTTTTTACATTTGCACCTGCCATAAAAAATACCTCCTCATATTTTGATATTCAGTAATTTACCGAGGGTAAAAATAGTTAACTTCTTACTTAATAAACTTTGCCAAGACATTAATTAATTCTTCAATAGCTTCGTCCTGGTCTTTTTCCTGCACAGCCTTTTCTAGGCATGTTCTTGAGTGATTTTCAAATATCATAACCCCTACTTTGTTGATGGCCGCGCGTACAGCTGCTACTTGAATTAGAATATCCACACAATACTTTTCATTATCCACCATTCTTTGTAAACCTTTTACTTGGCCTTCGATCTTTTTCAAACGACGAATAATATCTTGCTTTTGTGCCAAGTTTGTACTTTTTATTGAATCAGTCTTTTCTTGCACGACACATCCCCTTTCTATACCCATAGGGGGTATTGCTTAAGACTATTATAAGCAGAGTAGATTAATTTTGTCAAAGGTTTTATCGTACTTAATATAAAAATTTTATGGGCTCATATTAAATACTTTTACCTATTATTTAGCTTTCTCCTTTAGTTTATCCATTTTAATATGCAACTCTTTTAACTGTTTTTCATCCACAGGAGATGGAGCCTTGATCATAAGGTCTGATGCGCTTTGAGTTTTGGGGAAAGCTATTACATCCCGGATATTATCTTTGCCGGTTAAGAGCATGATTAAGCGATCAAGCCCAAAGGCAATCCCACCGTGAGGAGGTGTCCCATATTCAAAAGCTTCCAAAAGATAGCCAAATTTAGCATTGGCTTCTTCCTCAGTTAGCCCTAAAAGGTCAAACATCCGCTCTTGAACATCTCTCTTATGAATTCTGATACTTCCTCCACCTAGTTCTGTTCCGTTAAGAACCAAATCATAGGCTTTGGCCCGTACTTTACCTGGCTCAGATTCCAGCAAGGGCAGATCTTCTTCCATCGGCGAGGTAAAGGGGTGGTGAATTGCCACAAAGCGTTTTTCTTCTTCATCCCATTCTAAGAGGGGGAATTCTGTAACCCAGAGGAAATTCAAAGAGTCTTCAGGAATCAGGCCTAAACGTTTGCCTAATTCTAAGCGTAAGTGGCCTAAGGCATCTGCAACAATATCTTCCTTATCTGCCACAAAGAATAAGATATCCCCTGTTTCTCCTTTCATTGCGAAAATCAGATTCTGAAGCTGTTCATCAGTAAAGAATTTGGCGATAGGAGATTTGATTCCTTCTTCAGCTAGGACAATGTAAGCCAAGCCTTTAGCTCCATAGGTAGTGACGAATTTTACCAAGCCGTCTAATTCCCGGCGAGGCATGTCGGCGCATCCTTTGGCACAAATCCCTTTAACCCTACCTCCTTTGGCTAAGACATCTGTAAACACTTTGAAGTTAGATTCTTTCACAACTTCAGCTACATCTACAAACTCCATTCCAAAGCGGGTATCAGGTTTATCTGAACCATACCGTTCCATAGCTTCCCGATAAGTTAACCTTGGAAAGGGGCGAGGAATCTCCCGGCCGGTAATATCTTTAAAAATCTTAACCATCAATTCTTCCATGGGGGGTAGAATATCTTCTACTTCTACAAAGGACATTTCTACGTCTAATTGGGTGAATTCAGGTTGACGATCTGCTCGCAAATCCTCATCTCGGAAGCAGCGAGCAATTTGGAAGTACTTTTCCATGCCAGACACCATTAAGAGTTGCTTAAATATTTGCGGTGACTGGGGCAAAGCGTAAAATTCTCCAGGATGAACCCGGCTTGGCACCAGATAATCCCGTGCTCCTTCTGGTGAAGATTTGATAAGCATGGGAGTCTCAATTTCGTAGAAGCCTTGGCTGTCCAGGAAGTTCCGCATAATCTGAGTTACTTTATGGCGAATCCGGAAAGTCTCCTGCATTTCCGGACGACGTAAGTCTAGATAACGGTATTTTAACCGGATCATTTCATCCACATCTACACCATCTTCAATGTAGAAGGGTGGAGTTTTGGCTCCATTAAGTATTTCTAGGGATTGAGCTACAACTTCAATTTCTCCTGTGCTAAGGTTAGGGTTTTCTGAACCTTCAGGACGTAGACGAACCTTCCCTTGGACAGAGATTACATATTCAGAACGGAGACGTTCTGCTGCTGCAAAATCTGGCATCTCAGGGTCAAAAACTACCTGTACCAATCCAGAGCGATCCCGCATATCCACGAAAATCACTCCACCATGGTCCCGGCGACGTTGTACCCAGCCCATTAGTTGGACAATTTCCCCCGCATGGGATTTTTCTAAACTTGTTGCTTCCTTTCTTTTTGCCAATAATGTCATACCCATTCATCCTCCTGGTATTTTTCTTCTAATAATTTTTCTAGTCCCTCTAAAGAAATTTCTTCTTGTTCACCTAGTCTTAAATTTCGAAGAATGATTTTTCCTTGTTCTAATTCTTCTTCACCGAGAATAGCAGCATATTTAAACTGTTCACGGTCGGCAGCTTTTAGTTGAGCTTTTAAACTTCTTCCTAAAAGATCGATACTCACCGGTATGCCCTTTTGCCGTAAAGAGCTTACTAACTCAAAACCTTTTTCTTGGGCTTTTTCACCTAAAGCCACCAACATGAGGAACTCTTGTTTTTCATTAGCGAGTTCTTGCTGACTCAGATTTAGGGCTGCTAAAACCCGCTCCATTCCCATGGCAAAACCAATTCCCGGCATGGGCTTTCCACCGCATTGTTCAATAAGCCCGTTATAGCGACCACCACCACAAATAGCACTTTGTGCTCCTATACCCTCAACCAGTATTTCAAAAGCGGTGTGGGTATAATAATCTAAACCTCTGACCAGCTTAGGGTCTACCTCATAGTCAATACCCATGGCATCCAGGTATTGTAAAACTTTGGTAAAGTGTTCTTCACAA
>JAAZLD010000207.1 GCA_012799495.1 Desulfitobacterium sp.
ACACCCCATTGGAGGGATAGTTGACGAGCCACTTGGACAAAGGGTGTGGCTGCAATAATTACAGACTGGGGACGATATTTAGAAATCATGCGGGCTGTTGAACCGGAATGGGTAGGTGTTAAGATGGCTTTAGCTTGTAAATCTCGGGCAATGGTAAAGCTAGCATGACTTATGGCTTCTGCTACATTGATATCTGGAACGAAACTTGTTTGCTCATTTGCATGAAAATAGTGTTTGCCAATTTTGCGGGCAATTTTATTCATCATTTGCACCGCTTCTACTGGATAACGGCCTGCTGCAGTTTCACCGGAAAGCATGATGGCATCTGTTCCATCTAAAATAGCATTGGCTACATCGCTAGCTTCCGCTCGAGTAGGTCGCGGATTCCGAATCATGGAGTCTAGCATTTGGGTAGCAACAATAACAGGCTTCCCTGCTGCTTGACACTTCTTGATTATATCTTTCTGGTGAATAGGCACTTCTTCAACAGGAATCTCTACTCCCAAATCACCCCGGGCAACCATGATCCCATTAGCTACCTCTAAGATCTCATCGATATTCTCAATACCTTCTCGGTTTTCAATCTTAGCAATAATGCCAACATTGGCCCCTTCTTCTTCGATGATCCGGCGAACAGCTAATATATCTTCTGCTTTACGAGCAAAAGACGCAGCAATAAAGTCCACACCTTCTTGGATACCAAAAATAATATCTTCCCGATCTTTTTCCGTTATAGCCGGAAGCTGAATAGACACACCGGGGATATTGACTCCTTTTTGTGATTTTAAGAGCCCACCATTTTGGACTATAGTGGTAATCTTTTCTTCTTCGACAGTAGTGACCTCTAAGTCGATAAGGCCATCATCCAGTAAAATATGATTTCCAGGTTCAACTTCTTGCCACAGCTGGGTATAAGTAATACCTACTCGCTCTTTTGAGCCAGTAGTATTAAGATCAGTATCTAAAAGGAATGTCTGGCCTTTTTCTAATTGGACTCCCTCATCAGGAACTATTCCTGTGCGGATCTCTGGACCTTTAGTGTCCAAAAGGATCCCGAGATGAACCCCTAACTTTTCGGCTTCTTCCCGCAAGGTTCTAATTCTTTTTCCATGTTCAGCATGAGTGCCATGGGAAAAATTAAGCCTTGCGACATTCATACCAGCTTTTAAAAGTTGATGAATCATTTCTTTTGATTCACTCGCTGGTCCAATAGTGCAAACAATTTTTGTCCTACGCATATATTACCTCCACTAGTATTGCTAATACTATTCTAATATTTTTTACAATTAAAAGATAGGGGACGAAATTACATCTTTATAATTCCCCGAAGAGAGATATATTTATATTTTTTTAGAGGTGAATGTAAGAGATTATCTCCTCTAATACTTCTTCCCTCTTTTTCTCTATTCCTGCAAAATTCATAGCCTCAATATAATATCCTTCGAGACTATCGTGGAGGGATTTGGCCTGTTGGGTCTGGGCATTGGCACGATTATATCCATCCTCTATCCGTTGACGGCAAGATACTAAGTTTTCCTGAAGAGTTTTTAAGTTTTGTGAATCTAAATATTGGTCAAAATCCAGGGTTATAATTTCGCCTGAGAAGTCCGGATTGTATGGATAATCAGGTGAAGATATCGCTAGAGATAATTTCAGAGCGGGTAAAACTAAGAGATCAATTTTTTGTGGTTCGAGAGGATTATGATATATTTCCCGTTGGAGATTTAGGATTTTGCTATATTCAGCAAGACGGGCTAGTAGAGTGGCTTTCCCAGTTCCTCCTTGACCTTTCAGTAGATAGAGAGTGTTAGTTCCTTGAATTAAGGAATCAATATATTGGGTTTTACCCTGAGGAGTATGTCCCCAAGCAAATAAATGCCGCTCTCCCCCTTCACCACTTCCCGAAGAATCTCTTAAAACTTCACTAATTTCTAAATAGAACTTATTGATCTCCTGCCAATTTTGATATGGCTCCAGATAAAAATCCCATTCATCTAATGCATTCTTTACATCCTTAAGGGCAAAATATGCACCTTGAAAAAAGCGACTTATTTTGTGACGGGTGGCTATAATATCCTCTCGATAGGGAATTATTTTCGACTCATCCCAATAATCTCCTAGATTTATTATCTCGTCAACAGCTCCCGGGTATTTAGGATCTACTTCATGAGGAGCAGTTCCATCTAATAAAGCAATTCCCAACTGTGGGATGTAGACACCATCTAGGGAGTTACGATCAGTGGAGCAACAATGATATTCCAGTTCATACCCTAGCTTTAGGATCTCTGCTGCAATTTTTTTCATAAAAGTGGACTTACCAACACCAGGTCCCCCTTTTATGATATAGATACGGATTTTTTCCCCTCCAGCTAAGTATTGATAATATGAATAAAACCCTTGATAGGTAATTCCACCGGGAAACATTTTTCTAATTATAGGGTCCTTTGCCATACTCAATCCCCACTTTCATTAAATCTTGCACCAATAAGTCTATGCGTAAAAATAAAGGAATGTGCTAGTTTAATTTAATAGAAAAGGAACAGGTTTCTCTTACCTGTTCCTCCATAAAACTAAGTGAGCAATTAAAAGGTATAGACGTTCTAAGGATGCCTATATCCTTTGTAATCCTTGATATTTCGTTCTTTTTGAGTATCATACTCCTGATAATGGGGATCACGCACTGTTTCTGAAGATTTGGGACGGGAGACTTTTTTTCGTTTGCCCATTATTTTCACCCTTCCATAGTTTTAACAACCGAAATAATAAATATGCTTTTTATTCTATTCTATATTTTTGTTTTTTCCAGCTAGACTATGCCAAGGGATAAAAGTAAAAAGGTGATAAAACCCCCATCTTTAGAAAAATGTTCTAATACATTTAAATTTTTTAATGATGGCCGCAGCTATGACCACCTTGATGATGATGTCCGCAACTCTGATCATGATGTCCATGGCCATGGTCATGATGGTGATGATTGCAAACTGTACTCGTTGAGACAAAGGTTCCAGCGGCATAGGACTCTGCAACACTTATCACTGAGCCAGAAGCTCCTCTTAAGACCTCTATGCCAGCATTTTCTAAGCCAGCAATAGCACCAGGTCCAATTCCTCCACAAATAACAGTCTCTACTTTTTTTGATTTCAATAGTTGAGCTATACCCTCATGTTGATGCTTGTAATCAGCTGTGGCAATAATCTCTTGACTGGTTACCTTTTGATCTTCAATTGTGAGAAGGGTAAAGGCTTCACTTCGGCCGAAATGGGGATTTACTTGGTCACCTACTGTTGGAATAGCAATTTTGCGACTCATAATCTTACTTCCTTTCTTCCGCGACTTATTACTTAATAATTCTTTTGACATATTATAAGAAAATTTATTGAGGTATCTCCTACAAAAAACCACTATTATGTATAGTCATCTTTTATGTTAGTCCTTTAGCAAATAATTGTCAATCAGGAGAAAAGAGTGTACAATTTTCAGTAAAGTATGACAATAAGGAGTTTAATATGTGGAAAAGTGTAAATGAGTTAATAACCGCTTTAGAGAAAGAAGGCTATTTACTAGATAAAGAAAAAGCCATTACTTTGTTTTTAGCTTTAAATATGGGAAAACCCTGCTTGATTGAGGGACCTGCTGGAGTAGGGAAAACTCAATTAGCTTTAGCCTTAGCCCGGAGCACCGGAAGGAAGTTAATCAGACTTCAATGTTATGAAGGTTTGGATCTTAATAAAGCCCTTTACGAATGGGATTATGCAAAACAGCTTTTAAGATTACAGGTAGGGATGTCCGATTGGGAAGAAGTCAAAGACAATATCTATAGTGAGGATTTTCTCCTCCCTCGTCCTTTGCTACAAGCCATCCTCTCTAAAGAACCTGCTTTACTCCTCATCGATGAATTGGATAAAAGTGATGAAGAATTTGAGAGTTTTTTACTTGAATTGTTGGGAGAATTTCAAGTTACTATTCCGGAACTAGGGACCTTTAAAGCCAAGACCCCACCCATTGTCTTACTTACCAGCAATAATACCCGTGATATCTCAGAAGCTTTAAGAAGACGCTGTGTTCATCTCCTATTAACATACCCTGAAGTGGAACAAGAAATTAGGATTATAACAAATAAATGTCCAGATTTGGCTCAGCCTTTAATCCGGGATGTATGTGAATTTGTTGCTAAGGTAAGAAAATTACCCTTAAGAAAGCTCCCTAGCGTTTCCGAGAGTATGGACTTTGCCCAAGGTTTACATCTTCTCCGTCAAGAATCCCTAGATTTTAGAAAGCTAGGGGGTACCCTTTCTGTACTTCTCAAATACCCCACTGACTTAGCCAAACTGGAAGAACGTATTAAAGCTTGGCAAATGGAAAGTGAACAGAAATCCTAAGTAATGAGGAATGATAATGACTAAAATAAATGGTTGGGACTTTCTTAAACTAATCAATGGCTTACGACGGGCCGGAATCAATATCTCCATGTCCCAGGTTGAAGATGCTTGGATAGCTTTAAACAGATTTCCCGACTTACCAGCAAAGAATATTCTTGAAGCTATGTTAATCTATCGTTCAGAAGATCAAGCTCTTTTTCAGTTGATCTATAACTTAACAGTAAATCCTCCCCAGGAAGAGTCATCCCCCCAAAATACTGAAGGAGCGCCTCTCCCCTCTTCCCTAGAGGTTGGCCCTCCTCAAGAAGGATTAGGAACCGGTCGGGGCGGAATCACTCTTGCCTTAATGTCTGATGATTCTTCCCAGTCCTCCTCACAACCTCCAATTCTCTCCTTTCAAATGCCTTTATTGCATAATCTCATGCATCTTAAAGGATTTCCCAGTGCTGTTGATCATGGCGAAAAAAGGGAGGAAAACCTAGAGAAGCAAGTTAGATTCATTTTAGGGCAAGCTGGGTTTCTTACTTGGGCTAACTCGGTAGAATTAGCCAGAAAAAGAGGTCAACTTACGGAGGAAGAATGGGCAAGATTTGAAGAATTCAAGGAATACTGGGAAAAAGAACTCCGAAACATCCTTTGGCAAGAAGAAGTTAAAAAACAAAACAATTGGGAAAGCTTACGTCAAGTCAATTGGCGGTATAAGCCGTTAGATTCCTTTTCCCCTCAAGAAGAAGGGATTCTTCACCAAGCACTGCGCCAAATGGGAAATACTCTCGCTGTCCACCGGGGCCTTCGCAAAAGAAAAAGTATCCGGGGAACTTTGCAAGTATCTTCTATCCTTAAAGAAGCCTTTCGAGGCAATGGCAAAATCTTTTCCTTACATTATGAAGACTATGTCTTAAAGCATCCTGAACTAGTCATTCTTTGTGATGTTTCTAACTCCGTAGCTCCTTTTGCCCAATTTCTCATTTATCTTTGCCAAAGAGTAAAGAGTTATTTCCGGAGAGTCAGAATTTATCTTTTTATCGATACTATTTGGGATATAACCAATGAAGAATGGCTTAACCAAGAAAGTAATCTGGAGGAAATTCGCTCTTGGGGTCGCAAAAATTCCTCGGGCTTTTCGGATTACGGTAAGACCTTCCAGGAGTTTGCTCAAAATTATCTACCGGAGATATCATCTAAGGCCACCCTCCTGATTTTAGGGGATGGTCGTAGTAATTTCCGTCCACCACAAAAGGAATACTTACAAAAAATTTCTTCCAAGGTCAAGCATATTTATTGGCTTAATCCCTTAGAAGAAAAAGATTGGTACAGGGGAGATAGTCTTATGAGGGAATACCAAGAATTCTGCTCCAAAACCTTCCCCTGTCGTACCATCAATGATTTATGGCAAATAACACGCAAAGTATTTATCTAAGCTATATACTACTTGCCAAAAGAGCAGTGAGGATAAGTGCATACTTCACATTCTAAGCAAAGTCCCCCATGACCGTACTTGGCAATTTCTAATCTAGTTAATCGTTCTCCTGCTAAGATTCGGGTTACCACTAAATCGAAGACTGTTTTCCTTGCATACATTACACATCCCGGAAGTCCTAAAATAGGAATATCATCGAGATAAGCAAGAAGGAGCATAGCACCTGGGAGAACTGGAGTGCCATAAGTAACCAGTTCTCCTCCTAATCCTTTGATTGCTGTAGGAGTTACATCATCTGGGTCCACAGACATTCCGCCTGTCACTAGTACCATTTCTGCCCCATTATCAAGATGCTCTTTAATCCGTGCCTGGATCATTTCTGCATCATCATCAGCAAAGGATTGTCCTACAATTTCACAACCCCATTCTTTTGCCTTTCCTTGAAGAACAGGTCCGAACTTGTCTTCAATCAATCCACTGTAAACTTCACTTCCAGTAGTTACAATACCGACTTTCTTTGATTGGAGGGGACGAATTTGGAGGATTGGCTCTTTGAATTTACTGGCAATTTTCTCAGCCTCAATAATAGTCTCTTCCTCGATCATCAAAGGAACTACCCGGGTTCCCGCTATTTTATCTCCCTTCTTGACAGGGCGATGGTTATGGAGAGTTGCCAGGATCACGTTTTCCAAAGAATTCAAGGCATAGATACCTTCTTCTGATGCATAAATTAAGCCATCATGCTCGGCAATCAAGTTAACCTTTCCTTCTTTGGTTTCGCTAAAAGTCAACCCTGAACCAGCTACAGCCTTGGCAAGGCGTTCAGCTGCCTCATCTTCATGAATAAGGCCAGGTTTTTGATCCCATACAAAAATATGTTCTTTACCCATACTTAAAAGTACAGGAATATCTTCCTCTTTAATAATATGACCTTTACGAAAACGTGCATCCTTAGTTTTACCGGGGATGATTTGGGTCATGTCGTGAATTAATACCGCTCCTACAGCATCTTGTACGCGAATTTTCTGCATTTTTTATATCCTCCTTTTCAATACGGAAGGCATGTTCATTTCTAAACATACCCCGGTTTCAAAAATTGAAACGGCCTATCTCCATAGAACCCTTTAGGAAAATAGGCTCGGCTAGATCTATTATAAACTATTTAAGAGCTTGTGGGAATAAAAATTGTGAAATATATTATTTATTTTTATTCCCTTAGGGAGTATTTAACTACACTTAAGAATTCCAATAGCAATTCTAAAAATCCATAAGGAAAAATTATCTGGGGAAGGTATTTAAGCTTTGTTTAACGAATTTTACTATGGTATATTGCAAAGAGAAAGTAGGTGTAAAATGTCTATCAATCTAGGTGAAAAGTTTAATGAAAGCAACTTTTGGAGTAATATGCCAGATTCTTTCTGGGAATATTGTCAAAGACATGGACGTGTACGCCGTTATGCTGCCAAACAATTTCTCTTCTTTTCTGGGGAAGAAGGAAACTCCGTCTTCTTTTTAATTAAAGGCAGAGTACAACTCCTTTTAATGAGTGAATTCACAGAAAAGATTTATCGTATACTCCAAGGACCTTCCTTTTTTCCAGAATCAGTTTTGGATGGAAAAAGCTATCCTTATGGAGCAATTACTGCCGAAGAATCGGAAGTATTTATTATGAGTCGCAATGCTCTTATAAATTATTTAAAGGAAAACCCTGAGCATCTCTGGCCCTTTTACCAAAGTATGTCTTTAGATTTGCGGCGTGCTTACCGTCAAATCAAAAATATTGCCTTAGGAGATGCTCGATCCCGTTTAGGTGCCAAGCTTTTTGCCTTAGCTCATGTTCATGGCAAAAAAGTGAAGGAAGGGGTTTTAATCACTATACCCCTTACTGCTACAGAGTTGGCTGCCATGTGTAGTCTAGCTAGAGAGTCTGTTAGTAGAATTCTTGGCGAACTAAAAGATTTAAACCTTATCCAAGTTGAAAAAAAGAAAATCGTAATCACCGATACAGAGGAATTACGTGATTGGATCTCCGAAAGACAAAGCTTATGATAAACTAGTTTCTTTTTCTTTTGCTAATCTAGCATCTTTTTCTAGCAAGTAGTTTTGTCTATCTAAGAACTGACTGAGACGCTCACCTGGCAATGCATCCTTTTGATAAGCTTCCAGAATCTCCTGTACCTTTTCTAAAACTCCCTGAGAGTCAAGGCCAGTTTCTACTAAACAGGCTAATTGGGGACGTCTTCCTAATCTACCTCCTAAAAGAAGATTCCACCCTCTTTCCCCTGCCACTATTGTTCCTGTAGGACAATTGCGGAAACAATCTCCACAGCCAATGCATAATCCAGGCTCTAGAATAACTTTATTCTGCCAGAAGAGAGCTTGTTCTCGACAGGCATCGATGCAGATTTTGCACCCTATACATTCCTCATCAGTAAATTGAGGGTTCACATAACCACTAATCCCAATATCCTTAATTTGAGGTTGGGAGCAACCATTAGGGCATCCAGCAAGGGTTATTTTGGGGCGATGATGGTGATGGAGGACTGGAAATAGTTTATTGATCAGCTGATCAAGATCCATGTTTTGTAATATTTCTTCTAATTCCTCATATAATGCTGACCAATCTGTGGAAGTCTTGGAGCAGTTTTTACGGCAATGTTCTAATATATAGCTTTTCTTTTTGGTCATAATAGCCTCCAATTAGTACTATAGCTACTACTTCTGATAATACTACAGATAATAAAAATGGTAAATATTTAGCTAGCTAAAGTGTATCATTCTTCTGTTATTCTTAATGTGGCTTAAGTCACAGATGAATAGAAAAAAGCCAGTTGCTAATTTTCCTATTAGCTAACTGGCTTTTTTATTCTACTCTCTAATCTATATAACCATTGTCTTTAATTCGATATTTAGATATCAATGGGACCTTCTAAGAGAGCTAAAAGCAGGCTTAGAGCATTTTCAACATCCTTTTGATCTATTGTTTCCGAGGGACTATGAATATAACGAGTGGGAATAGAAATAACTCCTGAAGGAACGCCACCTCTAGAAAGATGAATCGCCCCAGAGTCTGTTCCCCCAAACTCTAATACTTCCCATTGGAAGGGTATGTTCTTTTTCTGGGCTGTTTCAGCCATCCATTCTTTAATTTTA
>JAAZLD010000208.1 GCA_012799495.1 Desulfitobacterium sp.
CTTCTTTGAATAGGTTCATCATCAGAGGATAAGTATCATCAGTTAAGAGTTCTTCAGGGGTTAAGTTTAGTACTTCCTCGGCAGTATAACCTAAAACATTTCGTACAGAAGGGCTAATATAGATAAAACGGTTATTTAAATCCACAACCCAGAGATTTTCGCCCATGCTATCCACTAAAAGTTTGTACCTAAAATCACTATCTAGACCGAGGTTTTGTGTTCTGCTTACATTTTTCCCCATAAATACTCAACTCTCCTTAAAAACCCTTCTAATACTACTTTACAATATTTCTTAAATTTTGACCACAATAAACAGGTATAAACATTATGATTATTTAGAAATATTTTATTACCTTAGGAGAGATTTAACCTTAAGGAATATAGAGGGGAAAAAGGTGTGGAAAAAGGGAAAAAGGAGTACAATAAGATAGGGTACAATAAATTGTACAAAGATAGATGACAAAACTTTTGACTAAGAAAAGAGGTTATCAATGATGGAAATAGCAAATCGACTCACTAAATTAAGAGAACTCATGGAGAAGCATCAGCTTCATGCTTATATTGTTCCTAGCTCTGACCCCCATCTTAGCGAATATGTTGCTGAACATTATAAATCTCGCCAATGGATTTCCGGATTCACTGGTTCCGCCGGCACTGCAGTTATTACTTTAAAGGATGCTGGCCTGTGGACTGATGGTCGCTATTATATCCAAGCCGAGAAACAGCTGCAAAACACAGGAATCACCCTTTTTCGAGGAGCTGATCCTAAAACCCCTAGCTATACTCAATGGCTGAAGGATAAATTACCAGAGGGAAGCACTATTGCCTTTGACGGGAGAGTTTTTTCTGCTCGAGAAGTAAAAAAGATGCAGGTGGAATTTGATAAGAAAAACATCAAGGTCCAGTTGGAACTTGATTTAATCGGGGAGTTATGGACAGACCGGCCTCCTGTGCCTGCAGAAAAAGTTTTCGTCCATGAACTGAAATACGCTGGCTTAAGCCGTAAAGAAAAGCTTCAGCAATTAAGAGAAAAAATCCAAGAAAAAGATGCCAATGTTCATCTTTTATCTGTTTTAGATGATCTGGCCTGGCTTTTGAATATCCGGGGAAATGATGTACCCCATAACCCAGTAACTATCGCTCATCTTTTAATCACCCAGGAAACCTGTTATTTATGTATAGATAAAGGTAAGATTTCCCCTGAAATGAAGTCTGAGCTTATTGAAGACGGAATTCAAATTAAAGACTACCAAGAGATTGAAACTCTGCTCCAGGAATTGCAACCAGAGGATAGAATCCTACTGGATCCTTCCCAGGTTAATGCTCGCCTTTATTATAAAATAAATCCTCAGACCACTATAATTGAAGATAAAAACCCCACTTTACTTCTGAAAGCCGTTAAAAACTCCGTTGAGTTAGAAAATATGAAGAAGGTTAATATTTATGATGGAGTAGCTATGGTTAAATTTACTAAATGGCTGAAAGAAAATGTGGGCAAGGAAGAAATCACTGAGCTTACAGCGGAAGATACTCTGGAAAAGTTTCGTCGTCAGCATGAAGAATGTGTGGATATTAGCTTTGACACAATCTCTGCCTATAAAGATCACGCAGCCATGATGCATTATAAGGC
>JAAZLD010000209.1 GCA_012799495.1 Desulfitobacterium sp.
AATAAATAAAAAAAGAGCCCAATAACTACTTAATTAAAAGTAGCTATCAGGCTCTTAAGGTAGTTCATATGACTCCTTATCGTCTCTGTACAGCTTTTCCAGCTATTAAAGTAAATTTGTTTTTAGCTAAATCAATTCTCCATGTGCTCTTACATACACGGCATTTCTCCCTTGTAAATCCATAGGCTCCTTCTTCCTTATCAAAAAGTCTTCTGCCACAGGTAGGGCAATTCATCCTTTCAATTTTCCTTGCAGTTTCCATGGGCATTCTCCTTTACATTTTTTATAATCCAAGTCGGTTCATTAACTCGACTCTTGTTTCCTCATATTCTTGTTCTGCCAATCTTACTCGTTCCTCATAGAGTTTCTGGTTCTCCTCCATTTTCTGTCCTATTTCAGCCATCACTTCGTTAGAATATACAGGCACTTCCATACGAGACAGCTGCTTATTATTGATTAGTGTTATAGTTGTCCCCGTTTGAATACTCTCTAACATCTTTTTCCCAATTTCACTTTGCAAAAATTCTGCTAAGATGTAAGGGTTATATTTTCTACGGTCTACTCTGATTCTCGTTAGGTTACTACTGAAGAAAGCATCTCTTACATCATTACCTACTAAAGCTACTTTTGTTTCCCAGCCTTTTGTAGTGATAAGTATATCCTCAGGCTCAATACTATACTTTTCTAACCAGTCTCCACTCTTTGGTCGTATCTTCGTTGCATCTTCATAATTAATACTACCTTCATCAATATTTTTAATGCTAATATAGTAATATTCTCCTCCTATTTCCAAACTCTCCATATCTTTTTTAGAGACACTGACTCCCCTAGTAATTTCAGCTATCTCATCTAAGGAAACGGTTTTATCAAATAGGTTTTTTAAACTTTCAAAGTCTATATACTCCACAGGATTTAATCGGTAGTCATACTCTTTTGTTTTTTCTATGGGGATAAACTTGCTAAACCCTTCTTCTTCAATGTTTCGATAATAAGCCCTTATTATTCTTTCAGCCCCTTCTTCTGTAAGTGTGTGCTGGTATCGGTTTAGTCTCTCTCTGTATGAGTGGGCATTGATAAAGAGTATGCCTCCTTTTCTTTCTGCGGGTTTATTACGGTTTAGTATCATTACTTCTGTACCAATGTTGGTACCTTGATAAAGATTGTCTGGGAGAGTTATCACGCATTCAATCAAGTCTTCTTTAATAATTGCTGCTCTAATTTGACTTTCATACCCTCTAACCAGCATCCCTTTCGACCCAATTATTATGCCTTTTCCTCGATTATTCAGGTGATAGATTACGTTTTGAATAAAGGCCCATTCTTGATTTCCTTTTCCAGGAGCACCGTATTTAAACCTTGGGTCATTTAAACTAAAAGCTCTATTATACTTAGAAATGCGAGGGATATCGCTTACTACTAAATCAAATAATTTAGGATCATTTATATCGCCTTTTCTGAAAACATCTGTGTTTACAATCTCATAATTTTCCACATCATTAACAATCATGAGAAGCTTTGAAATTAGCCATATTGTTGTGTTGATTTCTTCCGCATAGTAGTATGGCTGATGACTGGTTTGTCTAAATATTTCTAAAGCAATACTAGATACTCCAGCACAGTAATCTGCAAAAGAATTTATGATATTTAGGTCTTGAAGTTTTGCTACAAACCTTGCGATACTATTGGGGGTTTGGTTAAAATCACTTTCCCTTATACCAAAATGCACTGTCTTATTTATGAGTTCTCGAAAGTCCTCTTCATCGCTCATTCGCCAATAGATTTCCTTTAGATAGTCTCCTGTATTTTCAAAGGTTCTACTTAGTAAGACGCTAAGGATTCCTCTAAACTCTGGGAATTCGCTTTCATGCCTTTCAACCTCTGATTCTAGGTAAGCGTTATCTAGCAATGCCTTGCTAATTAATTTACTTGAATATGCGTATTTATTGGTTTGCTCCATCCACTTGACGGTAGCCACTCCCAAAGTAATACTGAAAGCTTGTTGTTGGCTAAATACCCCTCTTAAATGCTCAAAGCAAGAATAAATTAATAGTTCTCTTTTCTCGTTCATCATGTTTCCTCCCTAAGTATTTTCATACCTTTTAATTGTTCTTAAAAAAAATATTATACATCTCCTACAAGCCCAAACTATATAGAAGTATTTTCATACTTTATTTATAAATACATTCTATCACCAAATATATCCTATGTCAACAGGTATTTTCATACCTTTTTATAAAAAATAAAACAAACCCCTTCAAGACTCCTCACCTCGAAGGGTGTTGTTTTAAAGACCATTGGATAGAGCATTCCCATTAATACTTTATCCAATAGCCTTTAATATGATATGTCTTATTTAGTTTTCAGCCAGTGA
>JAAZLD010000210.1 GCA_012799495.1 Desulfitobacterium sp.
ACTTTTTCTATATCCAAGATATCATCCGATGCTTGGGCTACATTGGTGGTACTAACTAAGAGCATAGCTAGTATTAAAATAAAGCATGTTATTCTTTTCAAATGGCAAATCCTCCTTAAGTTCTAATCACTCTCGTAGCCACATGGCCTACTAGTGTGTTGTTCCCGAAACCGAATTCGATTGGCTACCTGTAGTTGTGTTATTTCCTGCTTGAATCCGATAAAAATAAGTTCTTTTTGAATGCAAATTACTATCTGTAAAATACGGGTTATTTACAGTTCCTACAAGGCTATATGTCCCATTACTGGCAGATGCCCTGTAAACATTATAATAAGTTGCATTATTAACATTGTCCCAATTCAAAAAGATTTGACTAGTACTTAGAGGCGTTGCTTTAACATTTGAAGGCGTTCCAATGCTACTCACACTATATTGGGTCATTGCATGAGTAGGACCTGAAAAATTTCCAACACCGACACTATTACCCGCTTGGATTTTATAGAAATAAGTAGTTCCAGAGGCAAGTGCAGTATCAATATGGAAAGGAGTAACCACAGAAGCCACTAGATCATAGGTTCCATGTAAGGACGTAGAACGATGAACATTATAATACGTAGCGTTCTTAACGCTATCCCACTTGACATGAATCTGACTTGGACTCAATCCCGTAGCTACTACATTTGTAGGGATGGTCAGTTGGTTACTATCCAGCAATGTCTGGACCTGCACAATATTTGAGTAGGTACTTGTCGAAGAAGCTCCAATAGCCTGTATCTTATAGTAATATGTAACACCTGAAGTTACACTAGTGTCAACATAGTAAGGAGTGTTAACAGTGGCTATACCTGTGTAAGTGCCATCAGGAGATGCGGATCGATATACACTGTAAAAAATCGCACTACTAACTGTATCCCAGGTCAAGTTTACCTGTTTGGCATTCATCATGTTTGCTCGCACATTAGTAGGTGGATTTAATACCCCACTTGCAGTTAGGGTGGTAGTATAGACAATATCCGAATAAGGGCCTGTTTCTGAACCACGAACTGCCTGAACTTTGTAGTAATAGGTGGTTCCGGTTGATAGAAATGTATCTGAATAAGAGGGTGATACCGTAGTAGAAATTTTTTCATAAGTCCCGGAATAGCTATTGGATCTAAACACATTATAAGAAGTTGCATGGGCTACGGCACTCCAATTAAGATTGATTTGGCTAGCGCTTAATGGTGTAGCCGTAACATTATTGACGAGGAGATTTATAATATCATCGGCCCCTTTACTAATTTCAGCGGAAATATTATCTAATAAGCTTTTGGATATTACTCCTGTTCCGCCAAAGGCCACAACTTTTTGAATATCGGGAGCATAACCTTTGAGAAAATCCTGACTAGCTTTGTTTAAAGGGCTACCCACAAGCAATATTGGAGATCCTTTTAAAGAAGCCAGTACAGATCCGGCTAAAGCATCAGGATAAGTATTCCCAGTTGCCAAATAACAGGTACTTACGTCTAAAGCATGTGCAAATGACTCAATAATATTGGTATTCATTTCATACCAGTTAGCACCTGTCAATCGTTTAGGTGATGGAAGCTGATTGTACACAGTATTACTGATCCGACCTGTATCTCCTAAGACATAGGTAGTATTTGCATTGTTATGTAGTATCTTTCTGAGTTCTGAGGATATTCTATCCTTTGGTGTCATAAGAATAGGCATACCCTCTTTAGAAGCTATAGGAGCTATTGATAAAACATCCTGGAAGCTTAAACCTGAAGCCACCACTGCCCTATCAAAATGTTCAATCTCCTTTGCTACGGCCAAGGATGTTTCATAACGATTAGCTCCGGCAAGTCTAGATACTCTAATTCCCAAATCACTTATCTCATCTGCCACTTTGTTAGAAACAACTCCCGTTCCTCCAATTATATAAACTTCTTTTACATTTAGAGCTAACAATTGTTTCTTAGTTTCCATATGTAGATTTTTAGCAGGTGTTAAGAGAATGGGAGCATTATTTTTCGCAGCCAAAGGAGATGCACATAAGGCATCAGGATAATTCTCCCCACTAGCGATAATCGCATAATGGGAATTACTCCAGCCTGACTTAGCTATTTCTACAGCAGTCTCATAACGATTGTTACCGGCAATACGCTCCCCAATAATTTGCTTAGTATTACCCGAGCCAGAAGACCCGGAATGAGTAACTGCCCAAACTTCTGAAGAATAGTTGCTGGAACCATTGGCATTGAGTGCTTGAACCTTATAATAATAAGGAGTATTTGCCTTTAAACCGGAATCGATAAAAGTAGTTGAGTTACTAGCTCCTATATAAGTATAAGTTCCTGAGGGCTGATTTGCTCGATATATATAATATTGTGTAACAGCACTAACAGAATTCCAAGAAAGATTGATTTGACTAGAGCTGATAACTGTAGCTTTTAATCCACTGGGCGCAGGTGGGTTCCCTACTGCCAGCACTTGCATAGGCATAATAAGCAAGGATAGGATAATACAAAAAACTATTATTCCTTTTTGCTTAGACATAATCCTTCCTCCACTCTCAAACAGATTACTAAAGGGTAAAATCTTTATCAATTAACTGATGATAATAAAGCCGTGCAGGACTAAAATCTTGGGTTTCATTACTCATCAAATATAATGACTTAAGACGGATTAAATTTCTGATGGGGGAAAAGTCCTTAATCTGGTTTAGGCTAAGATTTAAATAAGTTAAGGTTGTCATATTTCTTAAAGGAGTAATCTGTTCCAAATTATTGTTGCGTAGATTTAAATATTCTAAATTAGATAGTCTTTGGATCGTATTCAAAGCTCTAGTTTCTAAGAAATTATTCCCTAAGTCCAAAGAGGTTAAATTACTGAATGATTCCAAGCCTGTCAGATCCTTAATTCCATACCCATTCGCATTTAAATGTGTAAGTTGTAACACTTCACTAAGATAGATTGGTTGTGTAGAAGCATTCTTACCAATCATAAAACGAACAGCCCATTCAAGGTTTCTATCTTTAAACTCTATGGCCTTATCCTGGGAAACCTTAAGGCTTAAAGTAGTAGTAAGAGTGGTGCCATCTACCGTACCTCGAAAGGTGTATGTGCCTATTTTATTAAGGATACTGACATTAGGGGTGGTACTCCAAGTAACAGACATCTCCTCTGTAGTATTGTCACTCATAGTTACAATAACCTTATCCGGAAGGGTGTAAAAAGCACCTTGAATCACTTCTGCTCTTAATGTATCAACTTTGACCGGACCTGGTTCTACAATGAGTTCTAAATGAACAGTTCCACCATAGTTCTTAACATTCCCAGTGAAATAATAAGTACCTGCTTTGCTCGTGGAGACATTGGTCAAGTTCCAATCAACGGGGACATAGGCTAAAGTTCCTTTATTGGTTTTCGCCTGAACTGTCTTAGGCAAGTCAAATCTTTGGTTTTCCTTAACTTTCACCCTTATGTCTTCCACAGCAGAAATATAAGGTATAAGGTCTGCCAAGCGAGAGATAGTGGTGTCAGCAAAAATTCCGCTACCTCCTAAAGCAATTATTTCACCAATTGCATTTTTGGAGAAATAATTGAC
>JAAZLD010000023.1 GCA_012799495.1 Desulfitobacterium sp.
CTGTACCACCACAACCTTTTTGCCAAGTTTGTGATGGTATTATGACTCCAAAATCTTATACTGGTATTCGTGGTGTTCATTACGAATACAAAAAATAGTCTAATAATCATTAGGCTTTTTGGCATGCCCAAAAATTCTTGGGCTGTTCTTTTTTATTTAATAGGAAAAGTAGAACTTGTAGAGTAAAGTTCTGGCTTTGGAATAACCTCTGCCAGAACCTCCTCATCAAACCGTACGTGAAGTTCTCCTTCATACGGCTTTCCGAAATTCTTCTTCCAACAGCATTACGATGCGAATGTTACTCTTTTTAATCCTAAATCTTTGAACTGTTTAGCAAGTTCATAATACTTATATAACTTTCTATTCTGTCTCTTCTTGTTGTACCAAATTACTAGTCTCGTCAGAATAAATTTATCAATTTTTAGTAATGTCCTTGCTGGTGAGATACCATAATAATTTCTCCACCCCACAATCTTCAGATTTAGGCGTTTTATCACGACTTCAATGTCTTGATACAGAGTAGAATCTTTTAAGGTTTCTTTAACTTTTGCTTGTACGTTTTGTTTAGATTTATTGCTAATCCATTGCTCTGTGGCATAGTATTCTGTACCATTTGCTCTTTTCATTTTGACTTTCCTGGTTTCAAATCCCAAGAAAATGAATCCTTCTTTTCCACCCCACAGGTTAACTATTCTAGTCTTATCTATGTTTAGGTTTAGTTCGAGTCGATTCATTATTAACCGAATTGCTGAGTAGGTTTGACTTACGTCCTTGTAATTCTTGCAAACAATTACAAAGTCATCTGCAAAACGAATCAACTTCCCCAAATGACTGTAGAATCTTTCCCATACGGTATCTAAGTAATCTAGATATATATTTGCTAGCAACGGCGAAATGACACCACCTTGTGGGCTTCCTAGTTCACTTGTTTCTAGTCTTCCATCTTCCATTACTCCAGATTTTAACCATTTCCTTATGAGCTTACAGATTCTTCTGTCACTAATTCTTTTCTCTACCAATAACATTAGTTTCTCATGATTTATGTTATCAAAATATCCTTTGATATCGCCATCAAGTACGTAGTTTCCTTTATTGTTACAGGCTTTTCGTATTACTTCTAACGCTTGGTGTTGATTCCTTTTCGGTCTAAAACCAAATGAACAATCTTTAAAATCTGCCTCAAATATTGGTTCAATTACAATTTTCATTGCAGATTGAATTATACGGTCTTTTACAGTAGGTATACCTAGCGGTCTTTTCTTACCGTCAGCTTTTGGTATATATACTCGTCGTACAGGCGGAGGATTATACACTCCTTCCATTAACTCATTTTGAATTTCAAGAATAAGTTTATCCACTCCATAACTCTCAATATCCACTATTGTTTGTTCATCTATTCCTGCACTACCTTGATTAGCTTTCACAGTGCTCCATCCTTTGAGGAGAATATCATCTCGATAGAGCTTATCGTACAAAGCATGAAATTTCCTCGCCTTATTAATCTTGGCTGATTGGTATAGTTTTCTTTGGAGTTGTCGAACTTTATCTATGGTGTTGTTAGTTCTTTGAACATTCACTCACTCTTACCCCCTCTAAAAACCTGAATTAAGTAGGGAACCTTCCCTAGATGTAGTTATGTTGTCTACATCATCGTTGGTACTATTTTCCCCTCCGACTTCCTTCTCGCCGACTTTCCTTTCACTAAACGCTTATAGATTGTCGTAAATCGCGAGTTAGGACCTCTCCAGTTCCAGTCTCTTACATTCTATACATACCGCTCTCCATACACCGGAAACTTCTTCGTCAAGGGCTCCAAGTTCTATACCTTGACTTCCATGGACTTCGCCCAATAGGAAGAGGCTCGTCAGTTTCTTTGTCCCCCCTCGGGGTTTTCTAACAGTGCTGCAAGATTCACTTTATGTTACGGTCTGCATATTCGATAGCACCACTTTCGGTACATTTTCATAACGCTTCATGCAATGGTTCTCACCATTACATGGTTATATATCTACTACGCTCCTTGGCGATTACGTAGGTTGGACTTTCACCAACATGTAAGTGACCAGCTTTGCTGGACACGCTCCTATTAAATAAAAAAGAATTTTCCTAATTAATTAGGAAAATTCTTTTTTTAAAAGGTTTATTTATATATATTCAGCATGCCTTCACTATTTATGTCAACATTTAGTTCTAACAATTTTTTAAAGAAATCTACAGGAACAAATGTGGTTCCATTAATTATCTTTGCCTCATCTTTTAAAGTTATAGTTGAATTTGGTGTAGAATATTTTTTTGAATTTATTGTGATAGTAGCAACTTTACCACCATCTAAAGTTATGGTATTGTTTTGAGGATTCCATTTTACTTTGTATCCTAGTCCTCTAGAAACTTTAGCTACTGGTATCATTAAATTATCATTTTCATTTTTATACATTGATTTATTTAGGTTTTCTCTCTTGCCATTTATAGAAACCCATTTATACTTATCTAAATCTTTATTGGATTTATCTTTTTCTTTATTTTTATCTTTTTCTTTGTTTTTATCTTTAGAATCATCATCTTTGTCTTCTTCATCAATGAATTCAAATAATCTATCTAGTCTACCTTGAATATCAGAGGACCTTAATTGGAACTCAGTATACTCTGAGGATTTTGAGCTATAAGGATTAGAATATATCTTTCCTAAATATACAAAATCTTCTTTTTCTCCTAGTAATTCTCCTAATTTATTCTTTAATGTTCTTCTTAAAGAATCATACTCATCTTTTTCCAATACAATTATTGATAGTAACTTAGCCTCTTCTTTGATTTTATTATCTGGTGTATAAATAAAATCAACTATAAACTCAATATCATCAAATTCATATTCATCTATAATATAGTCTTCTAAATCTGATTTTTCTACTATCTTGACTTTATCCTCCCAACTTGAAGGCATTGAGAAACTAAATTCATATTCTTCATTCACATACACATAGTCTTTATAAACTAAATAAGAATCTACTAAAATATCATCTAAATCTGTTAATGATATTTTAAAAGTTGGTATACCTGTTGAACCAGGAGCTATACTATATTTTGGAAATGTAATTATTAAATTTCCATCTTCAATAAAAAATTCTTGATTTGAACTTATTGTTTTAAATCTATTATCTCCAATAAAATATTTATCCGGTTCTTTAGATATTAATTCAAGAATTTCTTCATTGATTCTATCAATATAGTTGCTATTTTCCTTAAATAAATTACCTAATTTCAATAATTTGCTTTCTCTTATATCTATATTGTAATATTCATTAAAGGATTCACCATTAGCTCCACCGCTATATTTATATTTTTTTATTAATAGTGACAAAATATTATGTGTATTTCTTACTTCGTAATTATAATTAAATTCAAAATTTAATGGTGAATAGCCTCGTCTTTTTC
>JAAZLD010000211.1 GCA_012799495.1 Desulfitobacterium sp.
AACCTAAAACAGCAATAACCACTGAAGCAATTAAAGCACCTGTAAATCCAGCTACCTGCACACCTGGTACAATGTAACTAACTAGCAGCAGAACAACTGCTGACACAAGGAAACGTACTATTAAGCCTATCATTTTCTATTCCTCCATTCTTTTTCAATTACTAAATCAAAAACTGTTCTCCTATATTTTGAGCAAAAGTCCCAAAAAATATTTATCGGAGAACAAACCTTGTAAATTATTAAATTCAGTGATAAAATAAACTTTGCGTAAACTTAAGGGTAGTTCTATCCGAAGGGGGTGACCAAAAGTGCCGAATATTAAATCCGCTATTAAAAGAGTTGAGATCACTAGAGCTCGCACTCTAAAAAATGCTGCAGCTAAATCAGCTCTGCGTACCGCAATTCGCCGCTATGAGGAGTCTTTAAGTACAGACCCCGAGACTGCTAAAATTGCGCTACAAAATGCAACCCGCGCTTTGGATAAAGCTACTTCCAAAGGTATAATGCACAAAAACACGGCAGCCCGTAAGAAGTCTCGTTTAACCAAACGTTATGCGCAGACCTTCTCCCAAGTGGGCTAACACTTGCCTTGTTAATTAGGATTATTTTTAAGCAAATAGAAAGAGAGCAGATTGACTGCTCTTTTTTTGTTGGTTTATTTTATTTTGATCATCTTGGTTTTATTTTTCTTCTCTACTACTTTGCTTTATTATACTTTGCTACTTTACTTAATTTACTTTATTTCTTGATATGGTTTTTGGTTGTAATTGTTTTGGTTATATGTTTTGGTTGTGCGGAAAACATATCTATTTACATACTAGTTTTATGCCTCGCAAAATTTTGTGACCATTAATTCCAGTAAAAACTCGGGATCTCCCTTACCAGTTTTGATAGCTACATCTGTCTCCAAACATTCTTGTAAAGCCCAAGCCAATTGGTCCCAAGATAGAAGGGCAGACTTCTGCCAAATCTTTTTTGCTTCATAGGGCTTAATACCTAATAAGCGTGGAGCTTCATTTTCCCATTTCCCCTGTTCTCTCATGGCCCTAGCTCCTAGAAGCAAGCGAACTTGCCGAGCTAGCATAGTGAGAACTTTCAAAGGGTGTTCCTGTTGGAGAACTTGTTGGAGTTTTTCTATGGCTATTTTAGTTGAACGACTTGCAACAGCATCTAAAAGCTCAAAGATGGTAGCTTCTACAGCTTGAGGAACTAGGGACTTAATATCTTCTCCCCTAATTTCCTTTCCATCTGCGTATAAAGCTAACTTATCCAACTCTTGACTTAAAATCCCTACTTGGTGACCTCCCCATTCTAAAAAGAGATTTTTCACAGAGGGACTCATAGTCTTACCCCGGGCTTTAAGTTGCTCGTCTAGCCATGCAATCCATTCCCGATGTCTCTTAGGAGAACTAAACTCAATTATTACACCATTTTTCTCTAAAGCTTTATAAAACTTACGACCCCGATGAACGCTTTTTGCTATCAATACTAAAGTGGTAGTAGGATTAGGGTTGGCAAAATAATCATAAAAAGGTTGTAAAGCCTCCCCTTGTCCATCTTGAAAATAAGGAATATCTTCCACGATAATCAGTTTATTACTAAAAAAAGAAACCGTATTAGCACTCTCTATAATCTCCTCAGGACGGGAATTTTTACCTGGGAATATCTCTATACCACTTCCAGAAGGATCTAAGGCGAGAAAATACTCCTTTAAAGACTGAAGAGCTTCTTGTATGAAAAACCTCTCCTCCCCATGCCATAAATAAAGAGGGGAGATTTTTTTATTGGCAATATCCTGTCTAACTCGATCTAATCCCCACATCAAAAATAACCTCCTATTGCCTTTATTGTAACTGAAGATTTATAAAAGCAAAAGAAAAAACCCCTCCAAAAACTGAAGGGGCAAAAGAAAGAGGAGGAGAAAAGAGATGTTCCTTCCTATTCTTACCACCCAAAACCTTTTTATACATAGAATATACACTTTTTTGTAAAAATTTTTAAGAAAGTTCCAGTGGACATTTTCGCCGAGGCGGAATCCCCAGAAGATACTTGACCGCCGAAAATTCTTCTAAAGGAACGAAGATTCCGCAGCTATAGCAAAGCCACAATTTGCTTGGACAAGGACTTCAGAGCGACGGGCTAGCAAAATCCCCTCTCCCCGTCCTTACCTCCATTTTACCTCTATCAAATCTAAAGATTACTGTACCATCTTCATCAGTGCGATAGATAGGTACTCCTCGCTCCTCCCAATAAGAAAGGACCTGTGAACTAGGATGACCAAAGGTGTTTTTCCCTACGGGAATCATAACAGCTTTCGGATGGATCTGGTCTAGCATTTCCGTAGCCATAGAAAAGCGGCTACCGTGATGGGGGACTTTAAACAAATCTGCATCAAAATCCTGACCACTTCTCACAAGCTCCACCATTTGCTCATCTTCCATATCCCCAGTGAGTAGGACCCTTTGCCCATCTTTATTCTTTATCAAAAGTATTAAGGAATTATTGTTCTCATCAGACTTAGTTCCTGTTAATACTCTCGTGGGACCAATCACGTCAATTACAATCCCAGAATCAAGAGAAATCCGGTCCCCTGCCTTTAACCGCTCTACACCGTTCTTTTGTAAAAGTACTATTAGTTCTCCTTCCAAACCTCCGATTCCCCAGCCATCCCCTGTAGTTGTCCATCCTTCTCCATCTAACCAATCTTGCCCATCATCTGGAATCCCTATCCACCCTACCGGGATAGTTTTAAGAATTGCTCCGGCTCCCCCTACATGATCTCCATGAGGATGGGTTAAGAAAAGAGCATCCAAGCTATTTATCCCCTGTTCTAACAAATAAGGTACGATTATTCTTTCCCCTGCATCAAAGGAATTCGTCTTTGGTCCCGTATCCACCATGAGTCTCATTCCACCGGGAGTTTCGATGAGGATACAATCCCCCTGCCCTACATCGATTAAAGTCACCTCTAAAACAGGAGTTCCATGCCATGGACTCCAAAGCAAAAGTAAAAGCAAGAGTAGAACAAGAAGCCTATAGCCTTGAATACCAAATCTTTTAAGAAAAGAATTTAAAGATGGAAGGAGCTTGGAAAAAATGTATTTGCAAATCTCCCTGAACTTTCGCCCCAAATTTTCTAAGACATTCCTTTGGGAATTTTTTCGGTAAGCTTTAAAATGTTTCGCTAGAATATTTTTGAAGAACCCTTTTACCCTTTGCATAGAGGGCCCTTCCCAAAGATGCACTAATTTTCTCTGACAATGTCCTAACCATACTTTACACACAAAAGCTACTTTCTCTTTACCTATGAGAAGAACCCCAATTCCTCCATACCAAAATAACCAAAAAGGAACCCCTGGATTCACCACCCACACATCAGCTAAAGGAACCTGGGCTAAATAGAATAACCCTTTACTTACATAATCAAGGAGTCGAAGGGATACTTCGAGTAAAGGTAGAGCTATAATAGGCAGCCAAAGGAAAAACAAAGCCAGAATACCCAATTCAAAGATAGCCCCAATCATAAATAGAACTAATAAATTGGCCAGTAAGCCGATAATGGATACTCGATTAAAAGTTATGATCATTAAGGGCAGAATAGCTAGCTGAGCACCTAAAGTCATCATCAGAGCATCTCGAACTACTTTTGGCCAGTTTTTCAAAAGAGATAGTTTAGATAAAGGGGTACTAAGTTGAATTATTCCCCAAGTAGCCATAAAGGATAATTGAAAACCCACATCCCCAAGGATCAAAGGCTGCCAAAGAAAAAGAAGAACCCCTGCTATTAAAAGACCTCGCAAACTAGGAGATCTTCCTTTGCCTAAGCGTCCTAATAAAACAAAAACTCCCATTATAGTGGCTCGAAGAATAGGTGGATTACCTCCACAAAGAAAAGCATATAAAATCAAGATCCCACATATCACTACCACCCGCAAGGTAGGTGGAAATATACCCAGGACTAGCCAACATAAAGCAAACATAAATGCCACATTAGAGCCTGATGCGGAGAAAATATGGTAAACACCTGTTATTCGGTAAGGTTCTAGTTCTTCCTGAGGTACTCTTCCTGTATCACCAAAGAGTATCCCTTCCAAAAGTCCTCCTAATTCTGGAGGAGCTCCCGTAAGGTGTTCTCTCATCTGATTACGTAATTGCCAAGTAATAGAGGGCTCACCAGTAGCTATAATCTTTACTTCCCCTTGAGCAGTAAGTGTTCCAGATAAACCACGGACTGCATAATAACGGGGATAGTCAAACTGACCCTTTGTTCCAGGGGCTTTGGGATGTTCAATCTTACCATTAAATTCGATAATATCCCCCGGTCTAATCAAATCCCATCCTTGAGGTAAGTTTCCTTCCTTATCAAAATAAATTCGCAAACGATACTTATTTCCGACTAAGCTTTCCTCGAGATTTTTTTCAGGACTTTTCTCAGGGCTACCCCCTAGAGATAGCTGTGGAAAAGAACCTCCTCGGGGAGGTTCAAGGATTGCTAATTCCCCTACAGCTCCATTATCTGTTAAGAACCAATCTTGCAACTCTCCTACTATTTGAGTCTGCTTTAGTTCTAGAGGCTGAGGAATAGCTTCTCTCCCAGCTAAACCGAAGATAAATCCTATAATTATTGTCCCACAAAGGATTAAAAGCGTTCCTCTTTTCTCTACCCCTAATCTTTGAGGAAAGAAAAAATAAATACCCAAAGCCAGCCAAACGAAAAGTCCTAAGTAAAGCCACCACCATCCAGTTTGGGCGAAATTTCCCATTAGACCCCCTACTAAGATACAAGTCAGTGGCTTAATCCAAGGATCTTTCATGGCCCCACCGTCACCATGGAAGCCATTTTTTCAAAGGTTTTTTCACCAATTCCCGAGACTCTTTTCAAATCTTCTGGTCGAGAAAAATAGCCATTTTCCATCCGATATTGAATGATTCTCTCTGCCAAAACTGGCCCAATTCCCGGCAGTTCCTGTAATTGCTTTGCATCTGCAGTATTGATATTTATTAAATTACTAGAAGTAGGATAGGGCTGAACAGCAATTTCTCCTCCCCCAGCTCCACTTTGCCCTAGAAGACCTTGACCTTGAACAACTTGCCCTTGGACGACCTGCCCTTGAACAACTTGCCCTTGGGCGACCTGTCCCTGGGCGACCTGTCCCTGGACAACCTGTCCTTGGCCTTGTTCTGGAGCCATCGCTATGGGCTGGGGCATGGGTTTATAAGGAACGATTATTTTCTGACCATCTTTTAAACGTTCAGCTGGGTTAATAAGTTCAATATTTGCCTCAGGCAGTGGTCGAACTTCTTCTAAAGCATCATTAAGGCGGGCATCTACAGGTAAAGATACTAAGCCGGGCTTTTCTACTGCCCCTGATACATAAACCACGATCTCCCGAGACTCCTCCCCCTTTTCCAAAATTAGGGTGGAATTATTAGGTAAGATAAACTTCCAAAAAGCTAATGCCACTAAAATACCTAATATTCCCCACCAAACATACTGAAATTTTCGCTCCAAAAGAATCACCTCATATATCCGGAAAAACAAAAAATCCCAGGCAATATGGGGATTTTCTCCATATTATCCTGGGATTCCTTTCTCGAATACTGACAAGGTTTGTCGATATAGGTAACAATAAAGATCCTTAACCCTTAAGAAGATTGCTCAACATAATCCTTCTGAACTCTTTTAGGAACAAAATCCTTAACTTTTGTTTTGGAAGTAGTAGAGCCTTGTTGTTTATATAGAAAACCTAACCAGTAGAACATTCCTACAAAGATAGCACCACCAACAATATTTCCTAAAGTAACTGGAATGAGGTTATTAAAGACAAATGAACCCCAAGTAAGATTAGCAATACTATCTGCTGAAACTCCCAAAGAAGCCGCTTGAGCTGCCCAAGCAGAGTTGCTCTTAGCTAAAATACCAGCGGGAATATAGTACATATTAGCAATACTATGCTCGAAACCAGAAGTGATAAAGAGCCAGATGGGGAAGAAGATACCGAATATTTTGCTGACCATATCTTTGGCAGCTGAAGCAATCCATACTGCCAAACATACTAACCAGTTACATAAGATCCCCATAAAAAATGCATTACTAAAAGTAAGGCTTGTTTTATAAACCGCTGTCTTAATAGTAAATCCACCTAACATACCACTAGTGAAATTCAGCTGACCGGAATAAATAATCATCAAAACAATTAACATTGCTCCAATAAAGTTACCTAGATAAACAAAAGCCCAATTTTTTAACATTTTACTAAAAGGGGTCTTCTTTTCTAAGACAGAAACCACAATTAAAGTATTGCCAGTAAAGAGCTCGGCACCAGTTAAAACTACAAGCATCAATCCCGTAGCGAACAAGGCACCGGCTAAAGCCTTAGCTAACCCTACAGAATCGATAGTATGGATAGCTACATTAGAACCCTGAGAAGCAAAGGCAATGAAGGCCCCTGCTAAAATTCCTAATAGGATAATTTTATATGGTGGAGTATTGGCCTTTTTCTTGCCAATATCAACATAACCTTCGGTAATTTCCAAAGGATTTTTCATCATGTTCTCCATATCTCTTACTCCTTTGCTCTGATCCGAAAAGTAAATGTTCACTACTACAAAACATCACTACAGCTTAATTACAGTCTCACTATACTTCTTAAACACTACAAAAACTCACTACTAAAACACTCACTACAAAATATTTTCAAAACTTAAACATAAGAAAAACTTTATACTGGAAAACTACTTAATAATACTGAAATACACCATGGGCATAAAGTACACTACAAAACAATAAAGTATAAGGCCAATAAAAATTTCAAGACTAAGGTCTATGCAATTCCTGTTACATATTACATATTTACCTTTAACCTACCACCACCCTCTATTTCTTTTACTACTGTCTCTAAACCTTAAGTAGGGGTTAAGACAAGTTTGATTTTTATTTGTTAAAATAAGGGTTTGTTACTTAAATATTAAGAAATTTGATCTTACGAATATTCAAATAGGCTGTGCCACGTAACCTGTCCCCATGGCTCGCTTGTGGCGTACCACGTAACCTGTCCCCGTGGCTCAGATGTATATACATCTGCACATGTGCTCCGTTGAAGAAGGAGCACTGTTGTTCAATGCTCCTTCAGATATTTTAAATATATCATAATTTTTTTATAGAGTCTATGGAAATTTATTTCACTACTATATTCACCAGTTTTCCTGGTACAGTGATCACTTTGACAATATTTTTTCCTTTGGCCCACTCTTCTAAGCGTGGGTGTTGATGGACTTTTTCTTCTAGTTCTGCAGCAGAAAGTTCCGCTGGTACTTGAATTCTATCCTTTAGCTTACCGTTAATTTGTAAAACTATAGTGATTTCATCTTGGACTAAGGCACTTTCGTCAACCTTCGGCCACTCTTGGCTATGGATACTTTCCTTATGGCCTAACTCACTCCAGATTTCTTCAGTAATATGAGGTGCAAAGGGAGCAAGAAGGAGTAGTATACTTTCCATAGCTTCCTTAGCTACAGCAAGGTTAGCATTAGGTTCTTCTTTATAAAGGTAGAGAGCATTAACAAGCTCCATAATGGCGCTTACTGCTGTATTAAAGTTAAAGCGGGTACCTATATCAGAAGATACTCTTTGAATTGTTTGATGGGTTTGGCGACGCATATCTTTAGCAGCTTTATCTAGTTCTCCAAATTCCCTTACTTTTTCAGAACCACCATTTTCATCAGATATAGCATCTTTATACTGAACTGCTAAACGCCAGACCCTATTGAGGAAGCGGTAACATCCTTCTACACCTTGGTCACTCCATTCTAAATCCCGCTCAGGGGGTGCCGCAAAAAGGATAAAGAGGCGAGCTGTATCTGCTCCATATTTGGAAATGATCTCTTCAGGGCTTACCACATTCCCCTTGGACTTAGACATCTTAGCCCCACCAAGGCAGACCATTCCTTGAGTAAGAAGGTTTTCAAAGGGTTCATCTACTTGCAAATAGCCAAAATCCCGGAGAGCTTTCGTAAAGAAGCGTGAATACAGGAGATGGAGGATAGCATGCTCTACTCCTCCTACATATTGATCCACATTCATCCAATAATCCCCTTCTTCTTTGGCAAAAGGCAGGGTGTTATTATGAGGATCAATATAACGTAGGAAATACCAGGATGAGCACATAAAGGTATCCATAGTATCAGTCTCACGATGAGCTGAACCACCACAAGTTGGGCAGGTAGTTTTCTTAAATTCTTCAGAAGTGGTGAGGGGGTTTGTCCCCGCTTTAAAGACTACATCTTCGGGAAGAAGCACAGGCAGTTGATCCGGTGGCACTGGTACAATCCCACATTTATCGCAATAGATCATAGGAATTGGGCAACCCCAGTAGCGTTGACGGGATATGAGCCAGTCCCGAAGACGGAAATTCACTTTCCGCTCCCCAAAGCCTTCCTGTTCCGCTTTATCGGCCATCTTTTCCCAAGCTTCTCTATTATCCATTCCATCATACTCACCAGAATTGACCATGATACCATCCACTACACTAGCTTCTTTTAAAGGAACATCCTTTTCTTCAACTGGTGTACCTTCTGGTAAAATAACAGTCCGAATAGGTAAGTTATATTTGGTAGCAAATTCAAAGTCCCGCTCATCATGGGCAGGAACTCCCATTACTGCTCCTGTTCCGTAATCTAATAGAACATAGTTAGCAACCCAGATAGGAACCTTTTCCCCACTGTAAGGATTGATACAATAGGCACCAGTAAAGAGACCTTCTTTTTCTGCTTCATTAGATGTCCGGGCTAATTCGTTCAAGCCTCG
>JAAZLD010000212.1 GCA_012799495.1 Desulfitobacterium sp.
AACTTCATTAGGATCCATCTCATTATGAGGGACAACTGATGCTACACCTAGACTGGCTGTTAGAACACTTTTTGTTTCCTTGTGTTCTATGCCAAGTTCTTCAATTCTTCTGCGAATCTCCTCGGCAACCACTGCCCCTCCCTCTCCAGTGGTATTCTTTAGCATTACCGCAAATTCCTCACCACCGAAGCGGGCTACAAGATCACCGGGTCTTTTGATTACATCTTTGATAACTTGGGCGATTCTTACCAATACTTCGTCCCCGGCTAAATGGCCGTAAGTATCATTGAAGAGTTTAAAGTTATCTACATCTATCATAATCAGAGCTAGGGGTATCCTTTCTCGGCGACAGGTTTTCCAGGCTTTATTATAGGCAATATCAAAAGCCCGCCGATTCTCAATTGAGGTTAGCCCATCGATCATCGACATCCGTTCTAACTCTACATTTGCAGCTTTTAACAGTTCATTGGCGTGATGGAGTTCCTCGGTTCTCTCTTTGACCCTTGCCTCAAGGTTCTTATTTAGCTTACGGTATTTTCTTGCGGAATATATGGCAATCAATGCTACCAGTAATAAAAAAAGACTAGCTGTTCGTAGATAAAAGGTCTGAAAATAATCTTCCGTTACATAGATCACTCGTTTACCTTGCCATTGTTCCATAATTTTATCGATAGTACCATCATCAGTGACTTTTTTTAAGCCCGAGTTAAGCAAGTTTAAAGTTTCGGTATCACCTTTTCGAACGGCAATCCGAGAATACTGAGTTTCAATAGGTGGATCTACAATTTTTATATCCGATACCTTGCTATTTGCAAGCTCGTACTCACCGATCCATCGATCCACGATAATAGCATCTAATTCCCCAGTGCTTAAGGCCTGAAAGGATCTTTCCCAGTCGGCAATCACCTTAAGATCTATCTCTTCATATTCCTCAAGCAAAGTTTGGGGATAGCCGCCGGCTTCTACTCCCACGCGCTTATTTTCTAAGTCCTTTATACTCTTGATTGTGATATTGCCTACTTGTACAAAGATGGAAAAGTCGGATTTTACTAGAGGTGGTGAGAAATCATAAAGTTCCATTCTTGCGGGACTAGGATTGACGTGAAGAAGTCCGTCAACTTCACCATTAAGGACCATCTTTTGCCCCTCTTCCCAATTTGCTGTGACAACTTTAATTTCATAACCAATCCTATCACCGATAGCTTTAGCAATATCAACTACTACACCTTTAGCTATTCCATTTTCATCGTAGACAATTGGGGGCAAATTTGCATTTCCTAACAAAGTTAGAGTCTTGCTACTGTCCTCATTGTTAGCAAATACGGTGAAGGGTAAGAACATAAATAATAATAGAAAGGTAGTAGTAATAATAGCCCGAGGCTTACTCTGTTTGCTCAATAATTTCACATTTACCTCCCAGTATAGGTTTCCTCTAGTTAGCAATCATTCCCTACTCTTTTATACCTTACGGGATCTTATCCTTGAGATTTTTTAATTACTTCCTACATTATATCTTAATCAGTGGATAAAAATGTGAAAATAAAAGAAAAAACCCCTCATTTTAGTCTGAGGGGCTGCTATCAGCATTTTTCATAGTTTTTTAAAAAATCGATAGCTATTTCCTCATCAAGGGGTTTGCTTATGAGATATCCCTGGGTTTTGTCACAGCCATGTTCTTTTAAATACTGCAATTGGATATGGTGTTCTACTCCCTCGGCAATGGTGTAATGCCCAAGTTTATGGGCCATAGAAATAATATCGCTGGTTATAGCTTTTTCCAACTCTGGTTCTACAAGCATATCAATGAAGGATTTATCGATTTTTAAACATTGGACATTTAATTCTCTTTCCCTGGCTAAGGATGAATATCCTGTGCCGAAGTCGTCCATGGCTATCTCTAGCCCAGCATCCCGAAGCTTCTCAATTATGCCATTGATCTGCTCATAATCAGAAGCAAAAACCGATTCTGTAATTTCCATACAGATACTCTTGGGGTCAACTTCCATCTCTTCCATCAATTTAAAGAACCTTGTCCCAAAATCTGGCTTCAACAGTTGGATACAAGAAATATTGATGGAAATGCCGATTTCATCATATCCATATTCTTTCAGCTTGTTCAAAAACTGAAACCCTTTGATGATCACTTTTTCCCCTATTGGAATGATCAGTTTTGTTTTTTCAGCAATGGGGATAAATTCCACTGGGGGTACCAGTCCTAGTTTCTCTGTTTTTAATCTGGCTAATGCTTCAAAGCTGCATATTTGCCCACTTTTTAAATCCAATATGGGCTGGAATTGTAAAAACAATTCATCATTGGTTTGTTCATCAGTTGCGATAGCAGCAAGAGCTTCCACAATATTTCTTTCCCGGTTAACTAAGGCTTCAAATTCTTGATCGTAAAAATATGGTTCAAAATCCTCACCAAAGAAACTAAGTGACCTTTCTGAAGCGATAAGGAGTCTTCGGAGTAGAGAGTCTATATCCACATCTACATCCACATCTATATCTACATCTATATCTACATCTATATCTATATCTAGATCCACTTCATTCTGGTTTTCTTCAATTTCGATTATCCCAATCCCCCCGCCTATTCTTTCTGTGACAAATATGGGGGATAAGGTTTCAGATATGTCATAACTAAAATCAACCAGAGCTTTTTTCTTTTTATAGTCAAAAAGATAGAAAACAAAGACACTCTCACTTACTTGGAATAATAGACAATTCTCAGCACAGTGCCTACTAAGGGCTTCGGCTGCTTTTTTGATTAGATTTTGCGTGTATTGGAAGCCATAATTGATTGTTAAGAACTGAACAGTATTTAAATTAATGCCAATTAGGGCTTTTGGGGAATCCTTTTTCAGCTTTATATCCTTGGCCAATACGGACTCCAAATACTCTCGATTATAAAGACCTGTCCATCTGTCGTGTTCACTGATATATTTCCGCTCGAGCTCAATTTGTTTTCTTTCGGAAATATCCTGTACAAGAAAGACATGGTTCATTATGTTTTCTCCTATGGGAGCAAGAGCTGCAGCGGTGGCAGATACCCACACTATTGAGCCATCTGGTTTAATGAGTCGTTTTTCCATAGTGTAGTTCTCTATTTCTCCGCCTTGTAGTTTTCGGAAATTAGCTAGATCTTCTTCTAAATCCTCAGGATGGGTGAACTAGAGTTCTTACATCCTTAAAATAATCGGTAGACAAGATTTTAGTATGGACAGCTTCTTTTTCCTGATCCACATCTAAGGACAAATTGATTATAAAAGTTGACCCTTCTCCGGGAGTGCTGAACACTTTTATCTCTCCACCCATCAAATTTAGGAGATTTTTGACAATGGACATTCCTAAGCCAGAGCCCCCAAAGCGGCGGTTGATACTGCTATCTCCCTGCTCAAAAGGAGTAAAGAGCTTTTTGACTTGTTCTTCCGTCATCCCTATTCCCGTATCTTTAATAGTAAAGGAAAGGTGGTATTTTTCTTTTTCCTTGGCTATTAAGCGTAGATCTAGGGACACTTCACCGGCACTGGTGAATTTAATGGCATTGTTCAAAACATTAAGTAACACCTGTTCAAGTCGCTTGGAATCGCCAAAGAACCAGTTTGGTACTTGGGGGTCTTTGGTCAAGCGAAAACCAATTTCCTGTTCATTTATTTTATAGGAAACAATATTCACCACATTTTGAATCACTTGATCCATGCTAAAAGAAGAGTTCTCCAGCTGAATTATTCCCGTTTCTATTTTAGAAAAGTCCAGGATATCGTTGATGATACTCAGCATGGTATTTCCTGCTTGGATAATTCGGTCTACATACATATTTTGGGTTAAGGATAAGTCGGTCTTTTTCAACAGGTAGGACATACCTGTAATGGAGTTTAGGGGAGTTCTGATCTCGTGGGACATCCTAGCTAGAAAGCTTGATTTCACCTCATT
The DNA here is from genome assembly GCA_012799495.1 of Desulfitobacterium sp. Classification (GTDB taxonomy): domain Bacteria; phylum Bacillota; class Desulfitobacteriia; order Desulfitobacteriales; family Desulfitobacteriaceae; genus Desulfitobacterium. Next base: position 3,934 of record JAAZLD010000212.1, read on the forward strand.
GGCTTTATCCGCTTCCAGCTTTGCTTTTTCCAAATCTAGCTGGATTTGTTCCCTTTGTCGGATCTCCTTCCGTAAGCGGACAATCCAAAAAAAAGATACAGCAAAAACCAGGGCGATCAAGCTACCTCCAATGGCCAAAATACGCATAATGGGTCCGTAATCCAGGTGGGCTTCTAAATCGATCCATTTGTTATTAATGGCCAGTTTTTCACTCTCGCTGATTGCATCGATTCCTTTATTAAAGATGCTGACCAGTTCCGGCCAATCTTTCCGCACAGCAAAATGCAAGGCTTGCTCTTTCTCTGCTTCAAAAGCGACAAATCTGAGATCCGTAAGCCCTGTTGACCGGATAAGGTAATTTGTGGTGGCCAGATTACCAATAAAAGCTTTTTCAGTTCCTGTTGATACAGCAGTCAGAGCTGCCTCTACGGAGTCATAAAGACTGAGATTGATATTAGGAAAAGACAATAAATAGCTGTGATGGGAGCTATTGCGCTGCACAGCTACTGTTAAACTTTCTAAATCCTCAATACCCGTTATATCCTTATCTGTATTACGGGTTACGATCACTCTTTTATAGTAATAATAGGGTTTGGAAAAGAGAAAGTGTTCTTCTCTTTCTTGGGTTTTTCCGATTGCAGGTAGGGCATCAAGGTTTCCCGCGAGGGCCAGGTCGTATGCTTCAGGCCAGGTTAAACCTTGGAAAACTTCAAACTGCAAACCAGTCTTTGCACTTATTAAAGCCAGATAGTCGGCAGCGATACCCTTGTATTCACCGTTTTCATCGATAAATTCAAAAGGGACAAATCCTGGGTCTACCCCAAGGCGAATCACTGGATGCTGGTCCAAGAAGGTTAGCTCTTCCTCAGTCCAGCTGATTTCATTTTCTGAGGCAAAGGAGGGTAGTGTAATAATTGTCAGCATGAAGATTACGAGAATGATTGAGATTAGAATAATGGGCTTTCTTTTCAAGGCTTTGCAAAGCATAGAAACACCTCTTTCTAAAACACCCCGTAATCCTTCTGACTAAATCTATACATCTATATCAATATATTCTCTATCTAAATAATTCAACAATAAAAGCCTAGAATAACTAAATTATACCATTGTCAGGATTTTTGGGCAATTTGTCATAATTTATTCTAACTTATCCAATTTCTTTTCAAGTACTTGTATTCTTTCTCTAAGATCCTCTAATTCCGACTTGTCAGCTCGCAACTCTTTAATAACTTGCCAGATCAGATCTGTTTTTTCATGGATGATCTGGACTCTGGCATCAAAGATATCCGCTCTATCTTCTATGGCTTCTAAGGCATCTTCTACTTCATCCATCTCTTCCTCGATCTCTTCTAAGCTGTCATCAAGGTCTTCCATTGACTCTTCGATGGCCTCATCAATCTCCTCTACCTTTTCTTCCAGGTTTTCTATTCCATTATAGAGACTATCCATTTTTTCTCCGAGACTTTCTATTCCTTGTTGGAGGTTATCTACTTTACTGGTAAGATTATCGATTTTTTCCTGGAGTAACTTGTTTTCAGTGGTTATTCTTTCGTTGAGGGAATTAATTTCTGAACTGATTTTCTCTTGCAGTACTTTGCTTTCGGCTTTTAAGACTTTTTCCATCGAAGCTAGCATTTCCATGATTGGATCAGCTTTTTCCATTGCTTACCCCTCCTGATTTTATTATTTTAACCCCAATAGTGAAATGCAGAACTATTGTACTTTTTAATTCTTTAAGTTCGACAGTTCCCTTAATTATCCTGCAATTTCCAATGATTTGCACCCGGTATTATGGTTCATTTGAACAGAAAAGGAGCGTAGTTATGATGGCTAACTTGCTTGTAATTGCATGACTTAGGACACATAACAGTACAAATTTCGAGCTTGACAGAACTGAGTTCAGTTCTATCAAGCTCGATTACTATTATATTTCATTTAGATGTCTGTCTATATTCTGCCCACCATACAAAACGCGAAGGATTGTAACTAACTTATTAAACATTAAAAATGTGAAAACAAATGAAAGTATATAATTAATATTTTACGCCTAAATCAAGGCTAACTTCGTATTCTACGGGTTTTCGTTTAAAGAGATACTCTCCTTTTCTAATGGAAGCAAGGACACAGGCCCGATTTCTTATGACATCGAATGGATTGTCTCCGTCAAGAACGATGAAGTTGGCATCTTTACCTACATCCAATCCATATCTATCTTGGATATTTAAGCATTTAGCTCCATTGTAGGTGATTAAATCCAAATCTATTTCCATATGTTCTGGTGACATGATTTGCGCTAGATGAATACCATTGTCGAGAATATTCATCATATTACCATTACCCGCTGGGTACCAAGGATCATTGATTGAATCTTGCGCAAATGCAATATTAATTCCATTTTCCATGAATTCTTTTACCCTAGTAAGACCACGGCGTTTGGGATATGAATCATGACGGCCTTGAAGATATGCATTTTCAGTTGGACAAGATATAAAGTTCATTTTGCTCTTTTTGAACAAGTCTATCATTCTATATGCGTATGAATCATCTGCTGAACCAAATGAACAAGTATGGCTCGCTGTAGTCTTTGTTCCATAATCCTCCATAAGAACAAGGGCATTTAACAACTCAACAAAACGGGAATGGGGGTCATCTGTCTCATCACAGTGAACATCTATAAGCTTATTGTACTTCAAAGCAAGTTCAACTATATCCTCCAACAACATCGGCTTGAACCCCTATTATTGGAGAATAAACACTTAAAACTTAAGCTTACATAGAATATGACGTTTTATCTTGAGCAGCTGCCCTTGACATGGGGCC
>JAAZLD010000213.1 GCA_012799495.1 Desulfitobacterium sp.
CCAATTTTCCGGAAGAATCCCAAAAGAAAATCATGACCAGAGGAGGCGAGATAGTCCGGGAGCACCTGCGGAATAAGGGAGGGGTTTTATATCCTCAAGTAGAGGAAACCCTGGCAAAACTTGCAGAGAAATACAAGCTCTTTATTGTGAGCAATTGTGAGGAAGGTTATATTGAAGCTTTCTATTATGCTCATAAGTTAGAAAAGTACTTTTTAGATTTCGAAAACCCAGGAAGAACAGGACTTACCAAAGGGGAAAATATTAAACTAGTAGTTAAGCGCAATAATCTCCAAAACCCTGTTTATGTGGGAGACACCAGCGGTGACGCTAAAGCTGCCCATGATGCGGAGGTACCTTTTATCTATGCTCACTACGGCTTTGGTACCGTTGAAAGCTATGACGCAAAAGTCGACTCTTTTGCGGAGTTATTAGATATCCTGTAAAAATAAACACCCTATTTAAATAAAGTCCCCTATATAAATAAGCATCTCTATATAGAAGGTCATAAAACAAACCCGGAAGCAAACCCAGAAACAAACCCAGAAACAAACCCGGAAGCAAAGCAAGAAACAAACCCCAAATACCATACCTCATAAAACAAACAAACCATGAAAGAACATCAGACAAAATAAAATAAAAAACTTTCCTCAAACCTCTTTACATTGACGCTACGTCAAGGTGTATTCTATCCTTGTCAGGAGGTGATCACGTGGAATATACAGTGCAAAAGCTAGCTTCCATGGCTGGGGTTAGTTCCAGAACTATAAGATACTATGATGAAATCGAGATTCTTAAGCCGGCAAGAATCTCTTCCTCAGGATATAGAATTTATGGGGAAAAGGAAGTGGACAAACTCCAGCAGATTCTGTTCTATCGAGAGCTGGGGATGGGTTTGGAACAGATCAGGCAAATCCTTAATGCGCCAGACTTTGATGGAGTAAAGGCACTGCATGAACATCGTGAGCAGCTTTTGGAAAAACAGGAGCAATTGAAAAAGCTTATTACCAATGTGGAAAAAACCATTGCTCACAAAGAAGGGAGAATTACCATGTCTGATCAAGAAAAATTCGAAGGTTTTAAACGAAAAAAGATCGAGGAAAACGAAGCTAAGTACGGTGAAGAAATCCGTGAGAAATATGGGGAAGAGACCGTTGAGAAATCCAATCAAAAATTCATGAATATGACGGAAGAGGAGTATAATGAATTCCAAAGGTTAGGACAAGAAGTGCTGGATACCCTCTATGCAGCCTACAAAACTGGCGATCCTGCTGGGGAACTTGCTCAAAAGACAGCGGATCTGCACCGTCAGTGGTTGAGTTTTACTTGGAATCAATACTCTAAGGAAGCTCATGCGGGGTTAGCTCAAATGTATGTAGATGATCCTCGATTCACAGCCTACTATGATGAAAAGCAGCCTGGAACAGCGGAATTTCTTAGAGATGCCATCTTTATCTATACAGGTCAAAAGAAGTAAGAAACTAATTTACACAAAAAATTACGGATACTCCCTTCAAGGGAGTTGGCACTTTGGCTTCATAAACTTAGATTGTAAGTATGTTAAATGATGAATTCCCTTATAATGCAGCAAAGACACTCATTAGAGTGTCTTTGCTAATTTACGCTTAAATGTTTCCATTGATCGTTCATGTCGCCCAAGAATTTCGTTAAAGGATTTATTATCTTCGATAATTTCGTTTACAGTGGTGGATGTACTTTTAACGGCTAATTCTATAATATCAGCTCGGTTATTCATAGTTGTGATTATTTCTTGATGCTCTCTCTGGTTCTGTTCAAAATTGGCTTTTTGAACCTCTATTATAATTTTGATATCTTTGCGAGTACCCTCTAGGAGAAGGGTATTTTGAGCTACTTGGGCCTGCAAGCTATCATAATTTTGCTCTAGAGTGGAGATGTTATTTTTCATAGCACCGACATCGTGCTGTAAAGCAGAGATGTCGCCTTTCATAGAGACCATATCACTCTTCATAGAGCTGACATCTTGCTGTAGAGTAAGGATATCGCCCTTCATGGATTCAATATCGCCTTTCATAGAGACCATATCACTCTTCATAGAGCTGACATCTTGCTGTAGAGTA
>JAAZLD010000214.1 GCA_012799495.1 Desulfitobacterium sp.
CCTACTTTCTCGGAAACTCACAAAATCAAGGTATTGAGGGCACAAGCACAAGAGTATAGCCCATTTTATACCTGTGAAAATAGTGACAATGGCTATTATGTGTGCAATTATTTCACACTTTATTTACAATTAGAAGATCACAGGTTAAAAATTTGAATAGACGTGGGGCAGTTGTGCCTCGATCCCTTTATATTGGAGCCATTTCGTCCCATGGTGCACCCGGTTCATGGAAAGGGCGTGCCATTTCCGCTTGGTTCATTGGGAGGGCGTGCCACTTGACCTGTCCCCGTGGCTCACATGAGGAGAGCGTACCATTTGACCTGTCCCCGTGGCTCACCCGTAGCTCGTCTGTGGCTCAAAAAAATGGGACAAGGATTTTTTCCTTGTCCCATTTTTATTCGCTTTCTTCGCTTTCAATTAATTGCATAAGGGATTCTTGTTCTTCCCGAAGTTTTTCTAGCTCATCTGCTAGATTCAAAGCTGCTAAAATAGCTACTTGATGAATAGGAAGTTGGGGTAAGCGCTGGGCAATAATCTGCATTTTCTTATCTACTTCATGGGCAATTTTCCAAATATGCTCTGGGGATTCTCCACCGCGGACCACATGTTTTTCTCCAAATATTTCCACGACGACCTTTTCCCGTTCCTCCATAATATGACACCCCCAGCTACTATTTTCTCCAAGCAGCTCCAAATTCCCTTTCAATTCCTTCAAGAACTTGCTGATTTAGAGCATTTACTTCTTCGTCCTTCAATGTTTTTGTCAAAGATTGATATTTTAGGGTGAAAGCTAAACTCTTACGATCCTCAGGAATGGGGTCACCAGTATAAACATCAAAGATATCCACATGAGTCAGTAATTCCCCGCCTAGCTGACGAATCCGATCCATAACTTTCTGAGCAGGTACTTCCCGGTCGACTACTACTGCTAAATCCCTTTGCATAGCAGGGAATTTAGGTATGGATTCTGTACGAATGGCTGTTTTACTATTCTTAAGCAAAGGGGCCACATCTAACTCAAAAAGCAAAGCCCTTTCCATCTCCCATTCCTTCCCTAAAGCTGGATGAATTTCACCCATAAAGCCTATATTTTTGCCTTTAAGGAAAATCTCTGCGGAACGACCTGGGTGAAGTAGATCCGTATTTTCCGGCACCCGATACTTAAATTTAAGACCGAAGGTATGAGCAATTTCTTCCACGATTCCCTTTACTGTATAGAAATTATACTCTGTTACTGGAGTATGCCAATGACGAGAAGATTTACCCCAAAGTATCCCTGCCAAATGCAGAGCTTCATCAGGAAGATGAGCGAGAGGACGCTCTGTAGATGTATAAATATTTCCCATTTCAAAAAGGCGAATATCTAAATTACGGTGAGCAATATTATGAGCGGCCACTTCCATAAGACTAGGTATCAAGACTGTACGCATCACACTTAATTCTTCTCGTAATGGGTTTAAAAGGTAAACTGAACTACTCTCATCACCGAAGCGGCTGTTTGTTTCAGGATGGGTAAAAGAGTAAGTCATTACTTCATTTAACCCTAAGCGAATCAATAGATGGCGAAGCTGACGTCGAAACTCCTGCTTAGGTGTTCTTTTGCCTTGGGTAGTATCTCCTTGGGGTAAAGTAGTAGGAATTCTATCATAACCGGTAATTCTTGCTACTTCTTCAATCATATCTTCTGGAATAGTAAGATCAGACCGATAGGTAGGAATTTTTACTTCAAATACTCCATCTTTAGCTTGATAAGAGAAGTTTAACCTTTCTAACACATGTGAAATATCTTTTTCAACTAAAGATGTACCTAGTAATTCATTAGTTCTAGCTAGACTAAAAGTAACCTCACGAGGCTCTGGTAGCTTAACTATATTCTCCACAAAGCCTACTGGTTTACCACATTGTAATTCCTCTATCAGTTCCGCTACTCTCCCTAAAGTAGCTGCCACTCCATAAGGGTTTACCCCTTTTTCAAAGCGATTAGAAGCTTCAGAACGAAGTCCTAAACGGCGGCTAGTGCGGCGTATGCTTACTCCTAAGAAATGAGCAGATTCAACAAAGATACGTTTAGTGGAGTCAGTAATCTCACTATTTAAGCCGCCCATAACTCCAGCCAAACCAAGGGCTTTTTTATCATCAGCAATAAGAAGCATATCTGGTTCTAATTCCCGCTCAATCCCATCTAATGTCACAAGTTTTTCTCCAGTTTTAGCCCGACGGACATGAACAGCCCCTTCAATAGCATCCCGATCAAAAGCATGGAGAGGTTGACCCATTTCCAGCATTACATAGTTCGTAATATCTACGATATTGCTAATAGGTCGTACTCCAGCGGCTTTTAAACGCCTTTGCATCCATTCTGGGGAAGGTTCTATTTTTACATCTTCTACGATCAAACCTGCATAACGATAGCAGAGATCTGGATCATCGATAACAATCTGAGCACTTGGATCTTCGGGGTATTCTGGCCCCTCATCTGTTAAAGTCCAATCAGGCAAATGAACTTCACTTCCTGTTAAGGAAGATA
>JAAZLD010000215.1 GCA_012799495.1 Desulfitobacterium sp.
CCTGCCATACCCATAGCCCCAGCACCTTGGTAAATAGGATCATGAACAGAGCCGATTAAAGGATCCGCAATACCTCGCTCATCAAAACGGGCAGTAGCCCCATCAATTTCAATAAACTTTGCATCCCTTTTAAAGGGAGATAAAGGGTTAGCTTTAGCTTCTTCTAATACTAAGCGAGCTGCAGCGGTTTTTCCTACTCCTGGTGGGCCATAGATAAGTATGTGCTGGGGATTAGGTCCACATAAAGCAGCTTTTAAAGCCTTAATCCCCTCCATTTGCCCTACGATCTCTTCAAAATGAGTAGGGCGAGTTTTCTCTGCTAAGGGAGTAGTGAGAGCAATCTTTCTCATTTTCTCCAGCTTTTCTAATTCTTTTCTCGATTCCCTTTCAACAGAAATCTTATTCCCTTGCTGAGATTTTAACAAATTCCAAAAATATACCCCAACGATAACAGCAAACATCAGTTGTACCATCATCACGATTCCCGTTAAACCAGTCATAAATGTCCATTCCTCCCGAAAATTACTACCTAATATTGGTAGTATTCCCAGAGAAGGGTGGTTTAAAAACATTTCGCTCTACGAAAGTCCTTAATTGCTGTTGACATATCCTAACCAGCGCCATATAATGTCAATAATTTAATAACCTTACAAAAACTGATGATGAGGAAGAGTACACCATAGTGGAATGTTCTAGAGAGTCAGGGATGGTGGAAGCCTGATACAAACCTTTTGGTGGAATGGGTCTCTGAAGTGCAATCCGAAATATTCTTCTAAGAAACTTTAGAAGTAGTTTTTCTATTAGAAGTAAGCTTTTTAGTATAGCTTCTTAATTACCTTCTTAGAGTAATAAAGTAGGTGATGCCGGGGGTTTCCCGTTATAGAAACACGGGTATCGAGAGGATTTTTTACTCTCCGCATCCGGTTTGAGGCATGGACTTACCCTTATATTTCTAGGAAAGGTTACTAAGGGGGTATTCTATGCAAATTAAGGTGGCACCGCAGAAATAACTTTCTGTCCTTTGGAGACAGGAAGTTATTTTATTTTATTCCCAGTAAATATGCGGTGGAGTGAATCTCTTACTCTGTACCCGGCTAAAGGTACTTGGGATTTCCCCTGGAGATAATCCATTTCCAAGTACGAATTAAGGTGGCACCACGGAATAGCTTTCCGTCCTTTTAAGGATGGGAAGCTTTTTTATTTAACCATATTTCTTATTCAACTATATGGGGAGGTGTTAAATTTTGAGTATTTTAGAAAAAATCCTGGAGAGTAAGAAAAAACGCCTTAGGGAGGATATGGAAGCCTTGCCCTTAGCAGAACTACGCAATCAGGTTTTGACCAATAAGGATTTAACAAACCAAGACTTGCGGAAATCTTTTCAACCCTTTGGAGTTATTGGGGAAATCAAGCGGGCTTCCCCTAGTAAAGGGCGGATTCCTTGGCGGCTTTGTTTGCCTGAACTAGTGAGATCTTATGAAGAAGGAGGTGTTTCCTTAATCTCAGTTCTTACTGAAGAAGATTATTTTCAAGGGGGAAAAGAGGATTTCCGTAAAGTCCGCTCCCTGACCCAGATTCCCCTGCTGCGCAAAGACTTTATCTTTAGGGAGTACCAGATTTGGGAAAGCGCCTATTTAGGAGCTAATATGATCCTTCTTATCGCATCTCTCTATGATCTGGAAACTCTCACAAAGCACCTTAAGTTGACGAAAGAGTTAGGGATGGATGCCCTCATCGAATGTAGCACTGCCCAAGAAGTTTTGATGGCTATCGAGGCAGGAGGAATCTTTCTAGGTATCAATAACCGAGACTTAAAAACTTTCCAAGTAAGCTTGCAAGCTACGGAAAAGTTAGCCTCCCTTATACCTTCCCACTGTCTTTTAATTAGTGAAAGTGGAATCCATTCACCTGAAGATGCTTTCAAAGTTGCTCTTTATGGGGCTCAGGGGATTTTGGTGGGAGAGTCCTGTGTCCGCTCCCCGAACCCTTCTTCCCATATCCGCTCTCTGTTAGAAACAGGTTTAAAAGCCAAGGGGGTCCAAAAATGACCTGGGTAAAAATTTGCGGCATTAAAAGCTATCAAGAAGCCCTTTGGGCTATTGAAGTAGGGGCAGATGCCTTAGGATTTGTCTTCGTTCCTACTAGCAAGCGGTATATCTCACCTGAGGAGGCAGCCCAAATTACCTACCCCTTACCCCCAACAGTTAAAGCTGTAGGAGTATTCCTCAACGAGAAGCCTGAGCAAGTGGCCGCAATAGCCCAAAAATGTTCCTTAGACATAATCCAACTTCATGGTCAGGAGAAAATAGAGGATTATATGAAAATATCCCTACCCATAATTAAAGCCCTTTCTCTTTCCCTAGAACCATCTGGGAATATTAGCCTAACTAATGATGAATCCAATGATGAATCCAATGACGAATCCAATGACGAATCGAAAAATCAATCTAACATTCAAAGGAACAAACTATCTGCAAAAAGCCCCAGTATACTCACCCGTGCTCATGGCCAACCACTAACTTCATCAGTTCCTCATAAAACGTCCCTCGATACTCCTTATGAAATGGATTCTACAGATCTCTTTGCCCCTGCCCGTAAGCTCTTGGCTCACTACCAAAGTTCCCCTACTCATAGACCTTGGGGAATCCTCCTGGATGCGGCCATTGGTAAGGCAGTAGGTGGAACAGGCAAAACTTTACCTTGGCATAAGGAAGAATTCCAAAAGTTCATCCAGGAAATTAAAAGCATATATATCCCTTTAATCCTGGCCGGAGGACTCTCACCAGAAAATGTCCAAAGAGCAATCCACCTCACGGACCCCTTCGGAGTAGACGTCAGCACCGGAGTCGAAGAACAAGGGCGCAAGAGCCAAAGAAAGATCGAAGAGTTTATAGCCAAAGCCAAAGGCCATTTCATTTAACTTTAAGCACGAGAAAACTTACAACTTACCCCAAATCCCACCACCAATGAAAGGAGTTTCCCTATGTCCCAAGCCATTCGTTTCGCCTTAAACATTATCTCTCAAAAGGAAGAGCTACCTTCTTCCCTAATTCCAGAGGTAGTTCAAGAAATCTTAGCCGGAAAGGCCACCTCTTCCCAAATCGGAGCCCTTCTCCTGGGCTTAAGCCTGAAAGGAGAAACTCCCCAAGAAATTGCATCCTTTGCCCAGGCTTTAAGAGAGGTAAGCCACCAAATTCAAGGACCTCCTGACACCTTAGATACTTGTGGCACTGGAGGAGATAATAGTGGTTCTTTCAATATCTCCACAACGACTGCATTTGTAGTAGCAGGAGCAGGAGTCACTGTAGCCAAACATGGGAATCGTTTTTCATCTGGCCGCTGTGGTAGTGCCGATGTATTGGAACACCTAGGAGTTCCCTTAAACACCTCTCCCGAAAAATGTGCAAACCAACTACGGGAAATCCGTATGTCCTTTCTCTTTGCCCAAACCTTTCATCCTGCCATGGCCAAAATAGCCACTGAGCGTCGAGAGTTGGGAGTTAGGACCATCTTCAACCTTTTAGGCCCTCTCCTCAATCCTGCTAAAGCATCTTATCAGCTATTGGGAGTGTCCTCCCACGCCCTTCTCCCCAGAATTGCCCAAGCCTTACAGCTCTTAGGGATAAAACGAGCCATTGTTGTGGTTGGTGAAGATGGCCTAGATGAAGTCACTCTTACCAGTACTACCCGAGCCATCCTTGTCACAGAGGAGGAAATCCAGCCTTTCATCATTCATCCAGAAGAATATGGCTTTTCCCTTTGTTCCCTTGAGGATCTCCAGGGAGGTGAACCAGAAGAAAATAGTCAGATTACCTTAGAAGTCCTCCAGGGTAAAAAAGGTCCTCCACGAGATATCGTCTTGCTCAATGCTGCTACCGCCCTCTTTGCCGCCAATAAAGTCCCCAATATTCAGGAGGGAATCCAGTTAGCCAAGGAAAGCCTAGATACCGGCCAAGCCTTAAAGGTGTTAGAAAAATTACGTTCCCAGGAGGTGTACTATGGGTAAATCGCTTGGAGAAAGGAATATTGACCATATGAACTTTAATGGGAAGGCCTTAAGTACTATGGACAAATTTTTTGGTAACTATGGTGGAGCCTTTGTCCCTGAGACCCTCGTCCCCGTACTAGATGAATTAGAAAAAGCTTATCAAAAGGTCAAAGGAGACCCCACCTTCCAAAAACAGTTCA
>JAAZLD010000216.1 GCA_012799495.1 Desulfitobacterium sp.
CCAAAAGAAAATTTAGCAATAGGGCCATATCCCTTCTGTCCTACAACATTTATTTTATTGTTTTTATTATCATAAATGTTAAATGCATTTGCTAGATGATAGGACGTTGCAGTACCATCTTCATTGAAAATATAATGCATCAAAAATTCTCCACTATCATCATTAATAAATTGTTTTGCATCAAAATTAAAATAAATATCATTTCCCCGATGCATAACATTCTCTAATAAAATCCCCACTTGACCTACTTTGCTTACCTCTTTATTTAATTTTATTGCCTGATTTTCATTTTTCGGAATCCAAGTGGGTTCGATATATGTGGTGAAGGTATTTGGTTTTTGGATTTCATAGATTTTATAATTATTACCGTTCAGAACATTATTTAAGATTGCCTCTTCACTTAATGGATTTGCCAGTAATCCAACTCCTACAAAAATTACAGCTATAATTGAACCAACGACAATTCCAACCCTTGGCTTTTTGTAATTTAGAACGTTTTTTATCCTCCCTCTGACACTTCCCTCACCAAAAGCCAGAGGATTTCCATTAAAAATTTGTTTTCCCGTAGCAAGGGACAATAAGGAATTAGCATAAGGCTTTTTAATATCTTCATCATTCATCTGTTGCAGTACTCTTTCGTCACAGGAAAGCTCCATATCTGTACTCATTAACCTAAAGGCAACCCACACAAGTGGATTAAACCAGTGGATTGACAGCGTCAAAAAAGCTAAGACCTTAATGATATGATCCTTGCGCTGGATATGGGTCTGCTCATGGAGCAATATATAACTTCTCTCGGTGGGGTTAAGCCCAGTTGGTAAATAGATCTTTGGTCTTATTAAGCCAAGGACAAATGGTGTTTGCAAATTCTCAGCTTCGTAGATATTCCCCTCTAATAATTGAGCCCTTTTCAGCTGTCCTTTTAAGATTAAAACAGATACAAGGCTATAAACAAGGAGAGCAATGATACCTAAAACCCAGATGTATCCTCCTATTTCCACATATATCTGAAGGGGGTTTGCACTTGCTCCAACAGTCGGTGCAGGAAGGGATTGACTAACTAAGGAATCAACTACTGCTATCCCACTATTAATCTGGGGACTTTGCTGATAGATAATATCATGAGGGATTGGAGTAGCATTGGTATTCCGTGGTATAAGACTAAAGATGCTTTCAAAGGAGAATGGAATGAGCAGACGAAAAGCAACCACAGCCCATAAAGCATAGCTGATGACTTTTGGGGCTTTTTTAAGTAAAAGCCTGATTAGAATCACAAAGAGGATTACATAGCTGGCCGTAAGGCTCATATTTAAAACAGTAAGAAATAGTTGGCTCATAGCTACACCTCCTTGTGCTCATCGATCAATCTTTTCAACTCCTCAGCCTGATCTTTATTTAGCTTTTTGCTACTCATAAAAGCCGTCAGAAATTTTGGCAAAGACCCTCCAAAGGTATCCTCCACAAAACGAATACTTTGCCTGGCATAATAATCATCCTTGGAAATTAAAGATGAAACTACAGCATTTTCATTTTGAAAAATGCCCTTTTCGCATAACTTTTTAAGTACTGTATATGTTGTAGATTTTTTCCAGTTCATTTCTCTTTCACATAGCTTCACAAGATCTCCGGAACTAATGGGTTCGCTCCGCCAGATTAATTCAGCAAACTTTTCTTCAGTTTCAGTAAGTTTATATATTCCCAACAGTAGCCCTCCTTTGGTCTATACAATATCGACCTTTTGTATTATAAGTCTATATTTTATAGACCAAATTGTCAATGATAGACCTTTCTAATTAACGCATCTCCTCCTTCCCTAGACCCATTCCATAAATCCCCATTTGACTTTAAAAAAACCTAGAAAAGTGATATGATAAAAAGGTGTAATAATACGCAAGAATTATTATTTTCAAAAATTAGAACAGAGGGAGCGATAAACAATGAAAATCGTAATTTTAGAATCATTAAGTATCAGTGACGAAGAATTAACTAGATTAACAAAACCTTTAATGGATAATGGCCATGAAATAGTGTCATACACTGATGGGAAAGCGGATGAAGATACACTTAAAACAAGAGTCAAAGACGCCGACATCTTAGTAGTGGCTAATATGCCAATTAGTGGGGATGTAATAGATGCTGCAGAGAATTTGAAGTTTATTTCCATAGCCTTTACTGGCTATGATCATGTAGATTTAGATAAGTGTAAAGAGAAAGGCATTAAAGTCTCAAATGCTGGGGGATATAGTACTAACTCTGTAGCAGAGCTGACTTTCGGACTTATCATTGGACTCTTACGTAATATCGTAGTTTTAGATGATGTAGCAAGAAAATCTGGAACAAAGCAAGGTTATGGACAATTCGATCTCAAAGGCAAAACTTTAGGAGTATTAGGTACTGGGGAAATAGGTAGTGCCGTAGCTGAATTAGGTTTAGCCTTTGGCTGTAATGTAGTTGCTTATAATAGAAGTGAAAAGCCAGCACTCCAAGCTAAAGGTGTAAAATATCTGCCTTTAGAAGAAGTTTTAAAGATCAGTGATATCGTAACTATTCATATGCCTGCAACAAATGAGACCAAGGGCTTGATCAATAAAGATAAGTTAGCACTAATGAAACCTACTTCATTACTAATAAACACAGGACATGGGGCTATAGTCGATAATAATGCCTTAGCAGAGGCACTGGAAAATGGCACAATAGCTGGTGCCGGTTTAGATAGGGTTGATATGGAACCCCCCATTCCTGCGGATTATCCTTTATTAAAAGCTCCCAATACCATCATCGTGCCCCATATAGGGTTTGCAACAAAAGAAGCCCTGGTAAGAAGGGCTGAAATAACCTTTAACAATATTGTCAAATGGGAAAAAGGGGAG
>JAAZLD010000217.1 GCA_012799495.1 Desulfitobacterium sp.
ACAGTAGGATGAGTTTACATAGTCCAAAGTATGTCCTGCACTCCTAGGAGTGCATTTTTTAATTTATATTAAAGATTCATACTTACTGAACGACTCCCATATTACAAAAGAAGTATAAAGGAGTGTTCAAAATGTCGCATGTTAAGTTTTATTCAGGAGAAAAAGTTCCTTTGGAGATGCACAAGGTTCGGATTGTGCAAAAATTAAATATTATTCCTATTGAAGAACGCCTGGAAGCCTTAAAAGAAGCAGGTTATAATACTTTTCTATTGAGAAACCGGGATGTTTTCATGGATATGCTAACAGACAGTGGCGTTAATGCCATGAGTGATAAGCAACTAGCGGCTATGATGGAAGCAGACGATAGCTACGCTGGTTCAGAGACTTATGTAAAATTAGAGGAGAAAGTGCAGGAGATCTTTGGTACAGAATTCTTCCTACCAGCCCACCAAGGGAGGGCTTGTGAAAATATTATTTCCAAAACCTTTGTAAAACCCGGCTCTATCGCTGTGATGAATTATCATTTTACAACCACAAGATCTCATATTGTTATAAATGGCGGTATAGTTGAAGAATACTTATGTGAAGAGGGTTATGAGATCAATAGTGATCACCCCTTCAAAGGTAACTTGGATATTGAAAAGTTAAAAGCACTTATTGCGGAAAAGGGTGCTGAAAACATCGCTTTTGTTCGCTATGAAGCAGGTACTAACCTAATTGGTGGTCAGCCTTTCTCACTAGCTAATCTCCAAGAAGCCCGTAAAGTCTGTGACGAACATGGGATAATTTTGGTTCTCGATGCTAGCCTCTTAGCGGATAATCTCTACTTTATGAAAATTCGTGAAGAGCAATGTAAGGATATGAGTATCCGTGAGATCACTCGGGCGATGGCTGATCTGTCAGATATTATTTATTTTTCAGCCAGAAAATTGGGATGTGCTCGTGGAGGCGGAATCTGCACAAATAATAAAGAGTATTATATAAAAATGCGGGAACTTGTTCCCCTTTACGAAGGATTCCTTACATATGGAGGTATGTCTGTCCGGGAGATGGAGGCCTTGACTGTGGGTCTTGAAGAGACTATGGATATGAATATGATCAACCAAGGACCTCTATTTATCGAATATATGACTGAAGAACTCTTTAGTAAAGGGATCCCTGTGGTCACTCCTGCAGGAGGATTAGGATGTCATCTAAATGCTAAAGAATTTGTGAAACATATTCCCCAGCATGAATATCCTGCAGCGGCCTTGGCAGCAGCCCTTTTCCTAGTAAGCGGTGTCCGCGGTATGGAACGGGGTACAATGTCCGAAGATAGGGACGAAAATGGCGCTGAGAAACTTGCTGATATGGAGTTAGTACGCTTGGCGCTGCCACGTCGAGTATTTACCCTTTCCCAAGTAAAATATGCCGTAGATCGAATAGTTTGGCTCTATGAAAACCGCGATCTAATAGGTGGAATGAAGTTTGTAGAGGAGCCTAAAATCTTGCGCTTCTTCCTAGGTAAACTAGATACCGCTACCGATTGGCCACAAGATCTTCTGAAAAAGTTCAGAGAAGATTTTGGGGATAGTCTATAAGTTAAAACAATTGGTGCCATGGGGACAGGTCAGGTGGCA
>JAAZLD010000218.1 GCA_012799495.1 Desulfitobacterium sp.
GGACCTGCTGAAAAATTATAGACTCTTTTCATTATTGAAAATCCTCCTTGTATATAAAAGATTTTGATTATTGACTTTAATCCTTGGCCATAAATATAGAAAACCCACCCCTAGTATTGGGGCGGGTTTTGTTCCGCGTTGCCACCCAAGTTCTTGGCTTAATGATCATATGGGGCGAGCAGAACACAAAAACCTCTCATCCCTTATTGGGACGAGAGGTAATTCCCGCGTTGCCACCCATATTGCCGTATCTAGCCAACTCTTGTCCGCTTTATCGGGCGAAACCCGTCCAATTCATCATTGGCCACTCCAGGATGGAATCCACTTCGTTTCCCGGTCTGACTTGCACCACCCGTCAGCTCTCTTAACCAATCTACGAGGGACTTCCCTTCATCGTGTTAGGATATAAAGATGTTGTTATGATTCTAATCTATCACAGATTATTTTGTCAAGTATCATTTTGAGAATCTTATTATTTACCGGTTTGTTGTTCAATGTTCCCTGCTAATCCTATTTCCTCAGCTACAGTCTTCATGCCCTCAATGGTTTCAGTGATAATTTCGCTTAATTCTTTCCCTAAGAGTTTTGCTCCCTCTTCGATAACTTCCCGGTTGACCCCTTCGGCAAAGCTCTTTTGTTTCCACTTCTTTCTAACGGATTTAGCTCCCAAATCATAAAGACTTTTACTGGGACGCATTAAAGCGGTGGCAGAAATAAGGCCAGTTAATTGGTCAACAGTATAGAGAACCTTTTCCGCATTTGACTGAGGTTCTATATCATTAAGTATGCCGTAACCATGGCTTTCGATGGCTCGGATAAATTCCTCAGATAAATCATGGGCACTGAGAATTTCCCGGGTCTTTTTACAGTGCTCCTCAGGATACATTTCAAAATCGATATCGTGAAGTAAACCAATATTGCCCCAAAGATCAGGGTCTTCGTTATAAAGGGTAGCAAAATGACGCATAACTGCCTCTACCGTAAGAGAGTGTTTAAGCAAGGTATCGCTTTTTACATATTCCTGGAGAAGAGTCCAGGCCCCTTCTCTATTCTGAGCATAATCCACCATTCTGTCCTTCCTTTCTCGCTAAATTTTCCGCTAAAGTTTCTTTATTAAAACTCTCTGCTACTAAGTAGCAAAAAACTCCGCTGATAAATAGCAAAACTTACCTATTATCTTAGCAAATCTGACTCTTTTATCCAAATCTTTTATACGTTTTTATCCATTCTTTATAGAGTTAGCATTATAGCTCGTCAAGATCATAAGGAGTTTCTTGATAGACATAGTAGTTGAGCCAGTTTGCAAAGAGGAGATTGGAATGTCCTCGCCAGGTAACGATAGGTTCACGATTGGGATCATTGCTAGGATAGTAGTTCTGCGGTATTTCAATGGGGAGTCCTAAGGATATATCCCGATCGTACTCTCCTTTGAGAGTATGGGGATCATATTCAGAATGGCCAGTTACAAAAATCTGACGCCCCTCTTTGGTAGCTATGATATAGACTCCCGATTCCTCAGATTCCGAGATTATTTCTAGTTCGGAAACCTTTTCTATATCTTCTTTCCGGACTTCTGTGTGACGAGAGTGGGGTACATAAAAAACATCATCAAACCCCCGTAAAAGGGGCACATCACGATTAGTTAAGGTATGGGGAAAAACTCCAAACATTTTCGATTCTAAGGGGTATTTAGGTACCCCATAGAAATGGTAAAGGCCTGCTTGAGCTCCCCAACAAATAAAGAAGGTTGAGAAAACATTTTTGCGGCTCCAATCCATAATTTTCTGTAACTCTGGCCAATAATCTACTTCCTCAAAGGGAATTTGTTCAACTGGAGCTCCTGTAATGATCATACCATCAAATTTCCGGTCTTTTATAGCATCAAAGGTTTGATAATATTTGAGTAAATATTCTTGGGATGTGTTTTTGAAGGCATGGGTTTCTGGATAAAGAAGGGTAATATCTACTTGCAAAGGGGTATTACCCAGTAGCCTTAGAAGCTGGGTCTCGGTAACTACTTTATTAGGCATCAAATTCAGGATCACTATATTCAAGGGGCGAATATCCTGGGTAGTTGCCCGGGTTTCTTCCATTATGAATACCCCTTCTTTGTTAAGGATCTCTGCAGCTGGCAGTCCGTTAGGAACGTTAATTGGCATTTAGTCATTCTCCTTTTGAAGTAAAATAATGATAAAATAAATTAACAGACAAATAAAGTAAAATCCTCTTTCCAATGAAAGAGGATCAATTACAAATTTACCCCTCTCATCTCTCAATGTGTTCCATCGCAGGAATTAGCACCGCTGTATTCTCTATGAATACCGGTTGCCGGGTTTCATCGGGCCAGTCCCTCCACCACTCTTGATAAGAAGATTGTTCTTTATGAAGTTTTCCCGATATACTGGTCGAATATTTACTGGCACTATATTATTACATCTCACGATTAAAGTCAATCTGATCTATAACAATTTTGTTCTTTAGTTTATTTCCATTAGAGCTATTTATTTCCTAAGATTTGTTTAGTCCCCTTATAGATCAATTTTTAATCCAACAGGGCAATGATCTGAACCTAAGACATCTGAATATATCATAGCATCCTGGAGTTTACCCTTGAGGACTTCTGAGACACAAAAATAGTCAATACGCCACCCGGCATTATTAGCCCTGGCATTAAACATATAAGACCACCAAGTATAAGCTCCTGTTTTATCAGGGTAAAAATAACGAAAAGTATCTATGAAGCCATTCTCTAAAAGTCGGCTAAACTTAGCTCGTTCCTCATCGGAAAAGCCAGCATTTTTGCGGTTAGTTTTGGGGTTTTTTAGATCGATTTCCGTATGAGCCACATTAAGATCACCGCAAAGAATTACTGGTTTGCTTTTTTCTAAGTTTTTCAGGAATTTGAGAAATTCATCTTCCCAGTTCATGCGGTATTCCAAGCGAGCTAATCCTCTTTGGGAGTTAGGAGTATAGACTGTGAGAAGGTAGAAATCCTCGAATTCCAGAGTGATAACTCGTCCTTCCTGATCGTGTTCTTCTATACCAAGACCATAAATAACATTGAGGGGCTCTTTTTTGGAAAATACCGCTGTACCTGAATAGCCCTTTTTCTCAGCAAAGTTCCAATATTGATAATACCCTTCCAATTCAAAAGGAATTTGTTCTTCTTGAATTTTCGTTTCTTGAAGACAAAAGATATCAGCATCTTCCTGTTCAAAAAAGTCCATAAAGCCCTTTTTTAAACAAGCCCGAATGCCGTTTACATTCCATGAGATTAATTTCATTTTTCTCTCCTCTTAATTTTTATATTTCTATTTTTGCTTTCCCTTTTGGTATTTCTTTTTTTTGCCCTTCTAGCATTATAGGAGTAGACGGTTAGTTCGTCCCTTAAGGTTAATTCGCCCTAAGGTTAATTGGCCGCCTTAATATTAGCTAATCCTATTTCCTTCGCTAGCCAAGCTTTTTCTTCTTCATTCAAATAAGGTTCTAGCTTAGTATAAACCATTTGATGATATTCTTCTAACCAGTTTTTCTCCTCAGAGGTAAGGAGACTCTCATCGATAGCAGCTAAATCTATGGGACAATAAGTTATAGGTTCAAAGACTAAAAATTTACCGTCTTCCGTTTCTTCATCTAGGACAACTACAAGCATATTTTCCGTACGGATACCGTGTTTACCCTCTTTATAAATTCCTGGCTCATTAGTTATGACCATACCTGGTTCTAGTTTGTCATGATTGGGAGTCTGGCTAAAACGCTGAGGCCCTTCATGAACATTGAGGAAGATTCCTACCCCATGGCC
>JAAZLD010000024.1 GCA_012799495.1 Desulfitobacterium sp.
TATTCTCTATGCCCTTTCCCAAGCAGAAGGAAAAGGTACAGAGATCATTTTTTTAAATGTCCAACCAAATTATAATACTCCCTATGTAAAACGTTTTATTAGCCCAGAGGAAGTCAGAAAAATCCAAGAAGAAGCTAGCCAAGAGGTTTTCAAACACTCTCTTGAATTAACTAAAAACTCATCCCTCCCTATTATAACAGTCTTACGTACAGGGGATCCTGGCCGAGAGATTTGTAAGTTCGCCCAAGAATCTGCAGTAGATGCTATAGTTATGGGCTACCGAGGCTTAGGCGCTGTCAAACGGGCCATATTCGGTAGTGTGGCTAACCATGTCCTCCATGAAGCCCCATGCCCTATTACAGTAATTCCATAAGAGGTAGATAAATGAACAACAATAAATCATGGTTTGCCGTCGTTAATCCAGCCTCCGCTAATGGCCAAACCCGGAAGGTCTGGCCCAAGCTCTACAAGCGTTTAGTCCAACATGGGGTTCAATTAGATTATGCCTTTACATCTCACCCTGGTGAAGGTACCGATATTACCCGTCAAGCATTAAAGGATTACTCCCAAATCCTTGTAGTAGGTGGAGATGGAACCTTAAATGAGGTGGTTAACGGCTTTTTTGCTAATCAAACCCTCATCAACCCAAATGCTAGCTTAGCTATCCTTTCCCATGGAACGGGGGGAGATTTTTTACGTTCCTTAACCCAGAAGCGAGGAATTCCTTCTTTCTTAGATGTTCTAAAACGTCAACAAGTTACCCCTATTGATTGTGGTGTTGTCCAATATCAGGCTCCTTCTGGAGAATTGGAGTACCGCTATTTTCTTAATGTAGCTGATGTAGGTTTAAGTGGAGAAACAGTAGATCGAGTCAATAAACGAAGCAAAGTTTTAGGAGGAAGACTATCCTTCCTTATAGGTAGCCTTATGAGCCTTTTATCCTACCAAAACAAAGAAATGAAATGTGTTTTGGACGGTAAGGTCATAGTAAACGGTACTACTAACAGTATTATAGTTGCTAATGGACGCTATATCGGAGGAGGCATGATGGTTGCTCCCAATGCAGAATTGGCTGATGGGGTATTTGATATAGTGGTATTAGGGGATATTTCTATATGGAAAATACTACGGCATTTTCCCAAAATTTATCAGGGCAAGCACTTAGATGTTCCCGGGGTTTCCTTTTTCCAAGGAAAAGAAATTTCCATCATCTCTAATCCTACAGCTTATTTGGACACAGATGGTGAGCACCCTGGTTATACCCCTGTTCATATTTCCTTATTACCTCAGTGTATAAAACTATGGACATAAACAACAAAACAACCTGGTTCAAATGTACCAGGTTGTTTTGTTGTTGGCTTATGGTATATCTTATCTCCTCAAGGCTAGCCTATAATAGCATAGGCCTGGGGGTTAGAGATATAAGCTATATTATTAACATATTCTCAGCATATTATTTGCATATAATATGCTGAAAACTTTTCAGTTAACTAATTTATTTTCTCCATCTCTGTTCGTACTAACACCAGCTCTTTTTCAGGTTCATCATTGATTTTCAGTACTGCATAACCTAGTAAGTATAAAACAAGAGGCATAATCATTCCGATATATTGATAATGGGTAGTTATATAAAGGTTGTATAAAGCATGAATAGTTACAGCTAAAGTATATAATCCAAAAAGCATGGGCCAGACCATTTCCCTTAACTTACGAACTAACATTAGCCCATAGCCTATCATTCCAGTAGTAATACCATGAATAAGGCAAGAGGTAAAGCAACGGCTCAAAATAAATAGAATAGGAGATTGGTCCTCTCCAAGATGCTGCAAAATATAGATGTAATTTTCTTGAATCGCAAACCCTACCCCTGCTGCAATACCATAGTAAACAATTGGTATTCGCCTATCCTTTGATGTAAATAAAAAATACAATAAAGGTAGTGCTTTAGTGAGCTCTTCAATAACGGGTGCCCAAGAAACTGATAGCTCTTTGATTGTTACAAAGGAATTGCCAACAAGGAAATTATTCACTGAAAGGGAGATAGCAAAAGCTAATAATCCCCAAGTAAAAAACACCATCAAAAGGCGGTTCTCTCCCTTAAGAAGGATTATCAAGAATATCAAAGGTATTAATGTTCCGATAAAAATTGCTTCACCCAACTTTTATCCCACCCTTCATCAACCCATAAGCAGTCAAAGAATGTGCTAAGGCATATATTGCATCTACAGGTTTAGTACAAAGATCTGGAAAATATATTACACCCACCATGAAAACTAAGTCAGCAAAAACCAAAGCCAAAACACCAAATAGAAAATGATTATACCGAGCAATAGAGAACAAGGGCCTAGCTCTCCATAATGTAAAAGCAATGGCTAGGGTCAAGATAAAATTGCTAATATTAACTAGTATGAGATCAGTGTTTTTTATGGCTAGAAGAATAGGAATCACTAAAAGAACAAAAGGCCAAAAACTACTAAGACCATTGTTCTTCTGATCTTCCACAGCATTCTTAGAAATAATAGAGATAGCTCCTATAAGGAAAAAATATGCTCCAAGAAAACCTAATTCTGCAACAGAGGGGTAAGGTAATGTTCTATCTGTTAAAGCAATTGTGGAAAACCAAAACAATTTACCAAGAGTCCAGCTAAATTGGGCAAAAGCAATTCCTAAAATTGCATAGCCCATCTTACTTACCCTAGCAAAATAAAGTAACAAGCTCCCACAGCCTAAACCAAATCCAATATGTACAATATTAGCAGTGGTACACATAGGCAATGGAGGAGAAATAGGCAATACAAGGATTCCATAATAGAAAATTGCCCAAATAATACTTAAACGAAAAGCCAGTTTAGAATATAATATTTTATCATTAAGTTTTCTTCTTCCTAGGGCTAATGTTAAATCTGTAGTAACCATAATTTTTACCTACCTTGAAAAATAGATGTCTAGTGCAATAATTAGCATAGCAAGTAAGTGAAGTATTTCACTTACTCTTATTATGCCATACTTATCTATTTTTTGTAATACTTTTCACAGTTTTTTCAACAATTATTTTGAATTAACCTACTGTCGGAATATTTAGACGACTAGAAGTGACAAATTATCCAATAATTCTACTTTAAGAATATCTATAAAAAAGTAGTAATACTATTGACAAATATTATAGAACAGATTATATTTTAGCTTAAAGTATCCTATAAAACCTAAACTGATGATTGAGAATAGTAGAATAAGCTTTATGTTCCAGAGAGCTACAGATGGTGGAATTGTAGTACAGTAGGCTTATTGCGAATGGGCTCAAGAGGGCAAGCAGAAATCCCCAGGGAGAGTATGTGCGCCGGGAACTCCACCCGTTATCCTCGGAGCGTATAATATTGTATACGAAAAAAGTGGCGCAATAGCGCAAGCAAGGTGGTACCGCAGAGATCTATGATCTTTGTCCTTATTTCAAGGACAAAGATTTTTTTTGGTTCAAATTATCATTCATATAAAACTTTACTAATATCATTAGAAAGGAAGGATAAGTATGAGCAAAATCCCCTATAAAATCTATCTTTCAGAAGATGAGATGCCTAAGAAATGGTACAACCTTAAGGCAGTTATGAAGGAACTCCCACCGCCTATGTTACACCCTGGAACTCTTAAACCTTGTTCTGCCGAAGATCTCAAACCCGTTTTTTGTGATGAACTGATTGCCCAGGAGTTAAATACCACTGACCTTTATATCCAAATCCCTGAAGGGATCCGGGACTTTTATAAAATGTACCGTCCTTCTCCTTTGGTTCGAGCATACTGTCTTGAAAAACTCTTAGACACTCCTGCAGAAATTTATTACAAATTTGAAGGTACCAACACTTCCGGTTCCCATAAACTGAATTCCGCAGCAGCCCAAGTTTACTATGCTAAAGAACAAGGCCTCACCTCTCTCACTACCGAGACTGGAGCTGGTCAATGGGGAACAGCTCTAGCAATGGCTTGTGCCTATTACCAAATTGATTTATCTGTCTACATGGTCAAGATTTCTTCCGAACAAAAACCCTATCGTAAAGCTGTTATGGAAACTTACGGAGCCAAGGTAATTCCCTCCCCCTCTGACACAACAGAAATTGGCCGCAAAATCCTAGCCGAAAACCCAGGAACAGGTGGTTCTCTAGGCTGTGCAATTTCTGAAGCTATTGAAGTAGCCACTAAATCCGCAA
>JAAZLD010000219.1 GCA_012799495.1 Desulfitobacterium sp.
CTTTTAAGTTGGTTAAAAATAATGGTTGAGGTTTCGTAAAGATTTTATAATAGACTTATAGTAAAATTGCCTATTCTAGGCTTATTCTCCTGGTTTTTAACGTTTACGGACTACCCGGTTTATTATGAGATTGAATTTAAAGGTAAAAGGAAAGTTAAATATTTGTAAACTTTTAAGATCTTTACCTCTTGCATTGTCCTAACATTCAGTCGACTTATTCTTATGAATATTCTTATGTAGGTTGAATTTTTAAAGTTGGATTTTAAGGAGCCATAATAAAATAAAAAAACAGAGTCTGTAATAACTTACAGAACTCTGTCACACCCGTGCCATATGACCTGTCCCCGTGGCACACTTGTTAGTCGCAGTAGCCTTTTTCCCGAAGTTTGGCTACATGTTCTTCTAGTATTTTTTCGAGATCGATGCCATATTGTTCTTCTAGGACAAACATCATCGTTACTGCTGTTTGGGCAACATCTACTAACTCTCGAGCAACCATATGCATAGCCTCCGCTTCTTCAACCTGGAGGCGTTCACCACTTAATCCTCGGAATTTCCCAATAGCTTGGGCTAACTCCCCAGATTCCTCCATGATTTTTAAGGCAGTGCTTTCCAAGGATGGCTTAAGACGATTCAAACGAGGCAAAGTCACTGTCTTTGAACGGGGAGCTTCTTGATCCATGTTATTCACTCCTTGTTTTGACTATTGTTAGGGCACCTTGAGCTAAATTAGAACCATCTCGACCCTTGATCCCCTTATTGATAGCTAGCCAATAAGTCTTACTTTCTTCCAAAGGGTCGATGGGAGTAGCCCTAACCTCTTGGGTGCCTACAAGTTGATAACGCAAAGGAACTCGCTGACCACTCTCTTGATCGATTAACTCTACAGTCTGACCATTGATAGTACTAAAATCAATTCCCCCATTAAACTTTATGGTAAAAGTCTTATTTAAAGGTATATCAACTAATTCTGGCATTTCTTTATAACCAGGATAGAAAAAGGGCCAAATCCTTTCTTTTTCTTCCTTACTATAGACTTGCCAATTTGAACCCTCCCACCAAAAAACATCCCAGGGAGAATCAATTAAATTCCCTACAAATTCCTGATAGGCTGACCAGTATTTAGGAGTTCTCGCCTGAGACAAAGGAATCTCCCAGTCTTTACCGCTAGCGGTAAATTGAATAGCTTCACTACTCATATTAGGGTCCACATAAGGCATCAACATCAATTGAGCGACCTTTACTGGATCATTGTCCATAATGGGAAAGTCCGGTTTTACCCCCACTCCATCAATAGGTTTCCCATAAGGTGAGTAGAATTTAGCCACAGTTAGTTTAAGGACATCATTATTAGGAAGGATGTATAAAGACTGAACTGAACCCTTTCCATAAGTATTATCCCCTACTAAAACACCCTTTTGGTAATCCTTCACCACTGCCGCTAAAATCTCCGAAGCACTGGCACTATAGCCGTTAGTCAAGAAAACCACAGGCTCTGTTAAAAGTATATCCTGCTTAATAGCTTTACTAGCTTCAAAAACCTGGGAATTGCCCTTTGTTTGGACAGCAGTCTCATTCCCGATGAAATAACCTGCTAAACCTAAGGCCGAATCCAAATAACCGCCGGAATTATTCCGGACATCGATAATCCACCCTTTAGCCCCTTTTTGACGGAGTTCTTTCACTACTTTTCCAAATGCTTCATCAGTACTTTCTCCAAAAGAACTAATAGATATATAACCTATCCCATCTTGAACATTTCCTTCAACGGTAGGAACACTGATGGAGCGGCGCTCTACGGTAAAATTCAAAGACTTTCCTTGGCGTAAAACCACTAGTTCCACCTTTGTACCTTCTGGTCCCCGTACAAGGGAAACAGATTCCTCGTGGGAAAGCCCAGCTAAGCTTTTATTGCCTACTTGGATGATCACATCTCCACTTTGGAGACCCACTTCTTCAGCGGGAGAACCCTTAATCACGGACATAACCTCTAAGCCTCGTGGTTCTAATTCAATATAAACTCCAATACCGGAAAATCTTGATTCCATAGAATCAAGAAATTGCATATATTCGTCAATAGTAAAATGATTTGAATAGGGATCCCCTAAGCCCTTAATAATTTCCTCAATACTAGAAGCCCCTAGTATTTCCTCACTTACAGGTTCTACATAAACTTCTTGGATTAAACTCCTAACATCATCTAAAGTGGAGTCAGCTAAAACGGTAGCAGGAGTAATGACGACTAATAATACAGCCAAGAAAAGAGCAGTGAAAAATCTCCAACTCTGATTATTTTTATAGAACTTATTAAACATAAATCTTTGCATAAATAATCCCCCTTATCTTCCGAAATAAAATTC
>JAAZLD010000220.1 GCA_012799495.1 Desulfitobacterium sp.
AACAGTCCCTGCCAAAACAACCCACTTCATATATTTGTTCCACCATCGCTGTTCGCTCACCAACAAAACCTCATTTCTATCATGTAAGTGAATCCAGAGCCCAATTAAGTGAATCCGAGCCCAATGTACTAAGAAGGGCTACCAGGAGAGCAACAGCCCCGGCAACCCTTCTTAGCAGCGTATACCTTACACCAACAAAGTTTCTTTATTAACTACCATTAGGCCTTTCTACGCTAAAAACGCTAATAATACGCTAAAAACGCTAATAATACGCTAAAAACGCTAATAATACGCTAAAGAACGCTAATAATTAAGTAAGTAATAGGGAATCCCTACTGGCCTAATCTAATTAGGAGCACTCATCATCGGAAGAACCACCCTCAGCGGAAGCTTCTTGGCTGGAAATCCAAGCTCCAGCGCCGCCTTCCAGAATAAAGAGCCGCTCAGGGGCAATACCCTCATCCTGGAGCACGGATACAGCACGTTTAGCCACTTTTTGGCCACTATTACACACTACCACGATGGGATCATCACCCTGGAGTTCGGTAACTAACTCCTTCAAAGCATTTTCAAGTTCCGGAGTGTCTAAAGGAAAGACAGCTTTATGAATGGAACCGGGGATATGGCCTTCATTATACTTCTCTTCCAAGCGGGTATCCAAAACGATCACGCTCTCCTGGGCATCTAACATAGCCTTAACTTCATCCACTGTCTTGTATTGCCAATCAATATCTGCATCTGCCCGATCTTTACCTGATGAACATCCTACCAGCATAGCTAGTGCTAGAAGCAAACACATTGTTAGGGAAAATAATTTTTTCATGATTAATAATATCCTCCTCTGTGTTTAATATTCACAATTTTCATTATAATTAAAAAACTACCAATATGTCTAATTGAATTACTTAATAAATTGTCCAATATCTATAAGCTTTTTTTATACGTACTCAGCTTGTTTTTTATTTTAATCATGCCCAGTCGACAGCAACCGGATAGATTCCATATAAAAAGCACCAGTAATACAACCGGTGCTTTTTATATGAAATCTTATAAATTATGTATTATCCTCACATTCTATGCAAGGTATCTCTTCCCCCAGAAAAAACTAGATAAAGGAGCATTATTACTACCGGCACAATATTTATGGCTAGAGGAAGTAGGGACTTAAAGGGAGAGTCTACCATGAAGTTATAGACTGTGGGCATAACTGCTACTGCCAAATAATAGACAAAGGCCATGATGATGGTTTTGGCAGTTGTTACCCAGGTACAGTACCATTTGGTAGCAAAGTATGTAATCAGCATAGCGGCAAACATAACTACGAAAGCACCAATATCTTTGGTCCCAGCCAGAGGATCAAGTTTCAGTATAAGGGTAAGTACTATTCCCGAAAGAGAGATCCCAAACCCCGCCAAGATGGAAGTGATAAAGGGAGTTTTATTTTTTTCGATAAAGCTATTACTATATCTTGGCTTTCTTGGTTTTGCTGCCAAATAGGAAAAAAGGAGTGTCTGGACTATTAACTCTGGGGCATGATTAAGATGAAACTCCAGGGGCAATTGGGTATAAATCATTCCTTCAATGGAGGATGGGGCTGGGCCCGGGGTATTAATTATTCCTAGTATCAAAATAAAGAGCCATAGTTTAAGCCACCCATACTTGGAAGTAAAGAGCTCCTTGCCTAAAAGCAAAACAACTCCAAAAAGCATCCCCCGAACAACCTGAACAAGAGGACCGAGGATTGCACTTTCCCCACTTACTGGGCGCATAAAACTTTTGACACCTTCAAGAGCATACAAACTTTCATAGTCAAAGAGCATTGAAAATACTATGCCACAAAGGATATAGGTGGCAATGTGAATAAAGGTAACTCTGCCGATAAGTCTGAAATTACTGTCCATCTCTAACCTCCGCCTTCATCTAATATTAAGAGTTTAACGGGAATGAAGTTTATTATTATGTATACGACAGCATTATACCCAACTCCACAAAGCAGTTAAAGAGTTATTCTCTAGATACTTAAGATATTTAAGATATTACGAGTTCCTCCCAGGTTATCCACCAGCCCTCTTAGAATATGAGAAGCTATCGAGAGTATTAAAGATTAACACCTAAATTAGAAAGCAAAAAAACCAACCAAGAATTCCTCCCGATTGGTTTTTACCAGTATTTTAAGGTTTACCTTCCTAAATCAATTATGTTCTGGATAAGGCCCTTACATTTTCCACATTCTTCACCAGTCTCTTTATCTACACCAGTACCAGCACCTGTGACCTCACCGACTTTTTCTACTGTATCAGCGCCATTTTTTACTGCATTGATTACTGCCTCTAGGGAAACTTCTTTACAGCCACATACTGAAGAAAGGATACCCTCTAATTCCCTTTTACATCCTTCACATTCAGTACATACTCCAGCTTTTTCCACTAATTCCTCTACAGTCCTAGCACCTTCGGTCATAGCCATTCTGATAGAAAGATAATCTACATCGTTTTTTGTACAAATTACTTTATTCTTTGCCATATAATTTTCTTCCTTTCTTGTGAATTCTATTACCTAGTATATCACTTTCTATTGTTTTTATCTAATTTGAGAGATTAAGAGGCTTTCCTCCTCTTTTCGCGATAACCTTTAGAGAACTTAAGATTCTAATGAAGCTAATTAGCTTTTTCTATTCCACTTATAAGTACCTTTTCCAGTTCTTCTTTAGCCATGGGTTTATAGTAATAATAACCTTGGATCTCATCGCAACCTTGTTCAGCTAAAAATTCTACCTGAGCTTCTGTTTCCACCCCTTCGGCTATCACTTTTAGCCCTAGGCTTTTAGCCAGCTTAATAATGATCTCTGCGATGACCCTATCCCTACTCTTCTCCTCTGTGATACCATGAATAAATTCCATAGCGATCTTAATCCGATCCATAGGCAATGCTTTAAGTCGACTCAAGGAAGAGTATTCCGTTCCAAAATCATCGATAGCTATACTAATACCTAAATCCTTCAACTTATGGAGAGTTTCAAGAACGGAATCCGCTTCTTCAGCTGCTATACTTTCTGTAATTTCTAGTTCGAGATAATTGGGGTTAAGTCCCGTCTTATTCAATGTTCGAGTAATAGTCCTGATTAAATAAGGATTCTTAAACTGCTCTAATGACAGATTTACAGACATACGGATGGGAGTCAATCCTTTTGATTGCCACTCCATACTCTGTCTACAGGCAGTTTCTAAGACCCATTGACCAATTGGATGGATCAAGCCTGTTTGCTCAGCAAGAGGAATAAATAACCCAGGAGAAATCATCCCCAACTCCGAATGTTTCCAGCGCAACAAAGCCTCCACACCTATAATTTCTCCCGTGGCAATATCCACCTGAGGCTGATAATGTAAGAGCAATTCATTACGCTCTAAGGCTCGGAACAAGTTATTAGTTAATGTAACCTTTCTTAACAAATCTTCCTTAATTTCAGGAGAGCATACAGTATATTGATTTTTCCCCTTATCTTTAGCCATATACATAGCTAGTTCGGCATTTTTAATTAATGTTTCCCCATCCTCACCATCCTGGGGATAAACTGCAATACCCATACTTGCCCCTGTGAAAAATTCCTGCCCTCTAACTAGTACTGGCTTCTTAAAAGTTCCTAAAACTTTCTCAGCAATATGGTGAATTTCTTCCATGTCTGAGATGTCAGTAATCTTGATCAAGAATTTATCACCGCCAAATCTAGCTACCATGTCCTGATCACTAATGCTGTTAGTAAGTCTTGCTCCCACCTCTTTTAATAATTCATCTCCCCCTCCATGGCCAACGGAGTCGTTAACACCTCGGAAGGAATCAAGATCAATGAAAAAAACTCCGATCATTTTCTTTGTGTTTTTTGCCAATTGAATACAATTCTCTACCCGATTCTTAAACAACACTCTATTAGGCAAGCCAGTTAAGCTATCATAATAAGCCATATAGTTGACTTCTTTTTCCGCCTCTACTTTTCTTATGGCATCCACTAAGATGTTGACGATTATTTCTAAATTGTTTAGTTCTTCTTTACGCCAGACTTTTATTTCCTTTAGGGATTCGTAACTGATTAACCCTAATTCCTTTTCTTTGATTTTAACTGGTACACCTACAAAGGTTCTGATATGTCTTTCTTGCAGCTCTTTTTTGATTACGAAAACCTCAGGATCTAGGACCTCTACCTCAGGAATATAGACAATTTCGTTTTCCTTGATTTGTTGCATACATATGGAAAAAGCATTCTGGGGTAAATTCCATACCTTAAGTTTCGTTGGTTCAATACCCTCATTACACCATTCATATCTTAGAGACATGGTTTTTTGCCCTTGATCAAAAACATAAAAAGAGCACCTATCAACACCTAAGGTGGTGCCACTTTCCACTAGTAAATTCTTAATTTTATCAACTAAATTAAATTCCGTAGCTGTTATAAAATTTGTAGAGATCCGGGAAACCATCTTCTGATAATTTATTTGGGTTTCGTTTTGTTCCAATCTTATAATATAAATTTTGTTAACATATAAAGCTATTAAGAGGGCAATCCCTGTAATCAATAATCTTACTGCATAAGCAAATCCATCTACCAAGACCATTTCTCTAGGTGCCATAATCAAGACAAAAATCTGAGTCAGCAAAGTAATGACACCTAAGTAATAGATCATCTTTCGCTGATTGAAAATCACTGCCAGCATGAGAAATGTTAGAGGTATGGCCCAGACAGTGATGCTTCCCTCACTGATAGTTTCGAGAATTATGACAGGTACAGAAAGGGAGATAAGAAAAATAAATATGGAGTCTTTAATCTCATTCTCAATTGATACATGTTGGAGAAGCTGCAATATGTTTCCAATTAGAAAAAGGAGCATATAAAAGATAATAGCCCTCA
>JAAZLD010000221.1 GCA_012799495.1 Desulfitobacterium sp.
AGTGCCACAAAGATATCGGCAATAGTCATTAAGCGGGCTCCTGTATCCAATTTATCCTCTGTAAGGCCAAAAGGATACCCCTTACCATCTAAGCGCTCATGGTGAAAGGCAGCCCACTGGATTAGATGCTTAGGGAATCCTGCCCCTTTGAGGAGATGGTAAGTATGATAAGTGTGAGTACGTATAATATCCACTTCAGGCGGATCTAGGGGACCAGGTTTATCTAGGATCTTACGGGGAACGGACATTTTCCCTAGATCGTGGAGTAATCCTGCTATTTCAATATCTCTTAACGACTCCCCTTGCCAGCCCAAACCCTCAGCAAGGGCTTTTACCGTAGTAGCAACAGAAATAGAATGTCGGGCAGTAAAAGAACTCTTTTGGTCAATTAGTTCCGCAAAGGTGGTAGCCAATAGACTCGTAACATTTTCCTCTATATTTTCCAGTTCCCAAGGGTGGTATAAATGATCCAGGGAAATCTCTAAAAGATCACCAACCTCAAGATCTAACCAGAACCCCTCTGTTTCAGCTACTTTTAAAAAGGCTGGTACTACTTCTCCATAGAGAAGATTTCCTTCCTGGTGTTTCACAAATTCAATAACTCTTTCTCGCTCTGGTCGACTCAAAACCTTGCGGCTTAAATTAACATCTAATTTATCCGCAAAGGCTACTATCTTGGCCATTAAACTTACTTGGGAAGGTTCAGCTTTTAATACAGCGTGAGTAGGGTTGGGAGCTTCATGATGGTGGAGAATAATCTCCGCCAAAGCCTCCCCATCGGGAAAGTTCTTAATAATCTCTGCCCCTAATAAAGTATGTTCTTTCATCCAATAGGGATTCCCGTGAAACTTGGTAAATCCCCCTACCGCTCCAATATCATGAAGTAAGCCCGCAATGAGAATCCGTCGGAGCTCTTCTTCATTCATTCCTAAGGCAAGACCAAGTCTTAAAGATATATAACCGACTCTTTCCCCATGATGCAAACCAATTTTTAGATTGAGGCCTTTTTCAACTTCTTCGTCCACTAAGGCAAGGTCTAAGGCTTTAGAAACGTTCCAAATTCTACGAATATAGGACGTACTAGACAAGAACTCCTCTCCTTTCAACTTCTTAGATTTCTAATTACTGTATTGTATACTTAATGTCTTGTACTTACTGTATTGCATAAACGTCGGTTCTTGTTCTGTTTTTGGAGAATTATTTTAATAGTCCTCTTGAATACCCATTTGAGCTAGATTTGTTGCGGATTGAGCTACATCTTCGGAGGCAGAGCCAATTTGCCCTGCAGTCATAGTTAAAGCATCGATCTGGGAAGCGATTTGCCGCACCTGTTGGATACTAGAGTTAATTGCATCCATAATCTCGCCAAAACGTTCTACCACTTCCTGGGCTTCTGAAGCTGCTTCGTGCATCGCCTTAGTAGTATCTTCAATTACTTTGCTTACCGCAGTAGTGTTTTCCCTCGTTACGGCTATCATGGTGCTGATTTCTTTCACAGATTGCTCAGAGTTATTAGCTAGCTTTTTTACTTCCTCAGCTACCACACCAAATCCCCGCCCTGATTCCCCTGCTCGAGCAGCTTCAATAGCTGCATTTAAAGCTAAGAGATTAGTTTGGGAAGCGATTTCCTTAATCACATCGGTGATATTGGCAATACGAGCTGAGCTATGATCCAATTCCGCCATTTTTTCCTGCATCTGTTCGGACATGCCAGCCAACCCTAGAATACGCTGAGAAATTTCTTGGATTTTCTGAGCTCCTTCCTGGGCCAAAGTATCCACTTTCAAGGAAAACTCAGCAGCCTCTCCGGCATTATTGGAAATAAGCTCTGTAGCCTCATACATTTGGGCTGCAGAAGCAGCAGTCTCTTGGGAAGTAGCCGCCAAAGACTGACTAGCCTCACTAACACGCTGCTGTAAACTTTCAATTTCCTCATAAGCTCTTTCTAATTCAGCTTTTTGATCGATCTCCTGGATATAGGATTGGATATAACTAGCCATCACAACCTGCTGATCAAAGCTAAAGATCCGCAAAACAGCCAGACTTAAAGATAGGGCATATTCGGGTTTTTTCCGATGTTGTTTAAAAATCATTGGCAAGAGTATATCAAAAAAAGTCTGGTATGAGGTTATGTAATAGAAAGGAGGTAAGTCGATCCGCTTATGGGTATTGCCGATCCTAATCCGCGAAGCAATAAATTCATCATCAATTTTAGCCGGAAAAATTGAAAGAAGATATTTTTTTTGCAACCCTCTTAGCCGTTCTACACTTGAAAATTCATCGATAATCCCCCTTAGCTGGGGAACCGCCATAATATGGGCATAGAACTTATCTACTACATCTTCCACATTACTTTCCAAGATTGGTTTAAACTCTTGGAGTAATCTTAACTGTCCCTCATCCAGCTTTAGAAGCTGTAAGGATTGTTCCGTGTCAAATTGATGAAGATTAACCATATGAAATTCCTCACTTTATCATTTTTTAATAACTAGGGATGAACTAAGGATGGACTGCTAAAATTTTGATACCTTTATAACCTTTCTATTTTAGTATTTCTCTTTCTATAATAGTACTTCTTTAATGATTCTTTTTTAATAGACAAAATTCCTGCAAACCTTTGGTCTGCAGGAACTTTCTTTTCCGAAATTTTTTGCTAACAGAGGGACATATTACATTGCTGCACTAGTAGGTGGATTAGTGGAATTGTTCACTTTAGGGCGCAATCGAACTACTGCTCCCTCACTTGTGATTCTATATACTGTAATATGACCTTCACCTTCAATTGTCCATTCATGACAGCATTCACGACAAAAATAACGTCCTCGGTTGATTTTACCGATCTCCCGAGAAGTACACATTGGGCAGGTATTCAAACTAGCCATCTCCTCTCTTTACGAATTAAAGCCAGTACTACCCTTTTACTAAAGGTTCCAAATCCCTCTAGTAAAACCTTCTCGCGCAAGTATTATTAGCCATTATCAAGATTATAGCAGAGATTTCTTAACTTCTTCTTAAAAAAATGTGAACTTTTAGTGAACAATCGAGAAAAAACACGATCGTAAGCAGCTTATCATACAGCGTTCGCTCAAACGCTGTATGATAAGCTGCTCTTAAAGGAAAAATCCTAAAAATTCTTCTTGCCAAAGTACGAGTTTTGTGATAAATATTTGAGTAAAGATTATACCTATAGGGGGTATCCGTATGAGTGAGAAGGGTTTTTCCCGTCGTGCTTTTCTTAAAGGTACTACTGTCGCTGGTTTCTTAGGTGCTTTGTCCGTCACAGGACTTAATAAGCCCCTTTTAGCTAGTGAGAGCAAAGAAGAAAAATTAGGAACACTTATTGACTTAACCAAATGTGATGGCTGCGCCAACTATGAAACACCTTTATGTGTCGATGCTTGCCGTCAAAAAAATCAGGATCGTTTTCCTGAGCCAGTAAAGCCTATTAAGGATTATTGGCCTCAAAAAAAACATGAAGATTGGTCTGATAAAAGAGATCTGACAAATCGGCTCACACCTTATAACTGGACTTTTGTGGAGGAAGTAACAGTAGAACATGAAGGGGTAGAAGAAAAAGTCTTTATCCCTCGTCGTTGTATGCACTGTGATAATCCCACTTGTATGAACCTCTGTCCCTTTAGTGCTATCAACAAAGAAGATAATGGGGCAATAGTCATTGATGAGGGAATCTGTATGGGAGGGGGAAAATGCCGGGATGTTTGTCCTTGGGGTATTCCCCAACGTCAAGCAGGTGTAGGGCTTTATTTGAAAGTTGCTCCTGACCTAGCTGGAGGAGGGGTTATGTATAAATGTGACCTCTGTAGGGATCTCTTAGCCAAAAACCAAGAACCAGCCTGTGTAGCTGCCTGTCCTCAAAAGGCAATAACTATCGGGCCTAAAAAAGAAATCCAAGAACTAGCCTACACCAAAGCTCATGCCATTGGCGGCTATATCTATGGCGATAA
>JAAZLD010000222.1 GCA_012799495.1 Desulfitobacterium sp.
ATTCATCCTTGTCTTATTGATAGTTGTGGTAACTTCAATATAACATGAAATTCACATGGCGTATTTTTTTAGTTAGCGGTGGCTAACTTCATTATAAAATCCACCTAATTATGATCAATACATATATTAGAGAAATTTAAATGAAACTTATATGGTGCATATATATGACTTCAGATATAGACTAAAATGGCTAGCAAAGACTAATCTAAAGGAGGAACTACCTTGTCAGATATCGCATATACCCCTGAAGAGGTTGCAAATATCTTAAAAATATCGAAATTCACCGTTTATGAGATGATCAAGCGGGGAGATCTGAGTGCTTATCGCATTGGTCGGAAATACCGCATTGAAAAAGCAGATTTAGACAGATATATTCAGACATCCAAAGGAGAAAGTCCGGCTGCTTCCACTGCCAGCAGCGAACCGTTACTAAACCCATCTACCTCAACAGTAACTTCATCCACACCTACCCCTATATCTACTCCAGCACCTTATAATACATCTTCTATAGGGGAAGATAGCTTAGTTATCTACGGACAGGATGTTGTATTAGATATTTTAACCCGCCATTTGGAGAGACAGTTCCCTCATATACGCTTCCTTAGGCAGTATAGCGGTAGTTTAGATGGGCTTATCGCCTTATACAGAGGTAATGCCAATGTAGCCACTAGCCACTTATGGGATAGTGACAATAATGAGTATAATTTACCTTATGTCCGCAGACTGATGCCAGGACACCCTGCTATCGTCATCAATTTGGTATACCGAATGGAAGGTTTCCATGTGGCTAAGGGCAATCCTAAAAACATTAAGACTTGGTCGGATTTAAAACGGCCGAATGTTCGCTTTATTAACAGGGAACGAGGATCTGGTGCCCGGGTTCTCTTAGATGAGCAACTCCGTCTTGCTAATATACCTCACCATCAGGTTCAAGGGTATGAAGATGAGGAAATGTCTCATATGGCTGTTGCCAGCCGGGTAGCCCGTGGTGAAGCAGATGTTGGCTTAGGTATTGAAAAAGCAGCTATGCAAGTTGACTCCATAGATTTTATACCCCTTCATCAGGAGCGCTATGATTTAGTTATTCGCAAAGAGGATATGGATAAACCTCAATTCCAGGCTTTACTTTCGATCCTTAATTCTGGGAGCTTCCAAAATGAGATAGAAGGGCTCGGCGGTTATGATATTTCTGATATGGGAAAAATAATAGGAGAAGTTTAAAAAGAGGTATTGGCTAACAAAAGCCAATACCTCTTTTTTATAAAATTTTATTCTTCTAATTCTTGTATTCTTGTATCTTCAGTCCTTCTATCCTTCTATCCTTCTATCCTTCTATCCTTATATCCTTATATCCTTATATCCTTATATTCTTATATTCTTATTTTTATCTTCTAATGAATTAATAAAAGGGGTACCGTTTTGTATTTATGCAGGTAAGGATTGAATCGTTTTCAGAAAAAGTTCCACAACTTCTGGGTCAAACTGAGTTCCTGAGCAACGAATTATTTCCTGAATAGCCTCTTCTGCTGGGCGAGCTTTGCGATAAGGCCGATCATTAGTCATGGCATCAAAGGTATCTGCTACAGCTAGCAATCTACACTCCAAAGGTATTTCCTCCCCTTTTAATCCTAGGGGATAGCCAGTACCGTCCCAATTTTCATGGTGTTTCAAGATCCAATCGGCAATGGGGAAGATATCTGGAGCGGCTTGGGCGATCCGATAGCCAATCTCGCTATGGGCTCGCATGATCTTCCATTCTTCTTCTGTTAAGCGCCCTTTCTTAAATAAGATATGATCTGGTATACCTACTTTACCGATATCATGGAATTGGGCAAAAAGTTTCAAATCAGAAAGCCTTTGTTCAGAAAGTCCAGCCAGTTTGCCTGTAGCTAAAATGAGTTCCTGGACTCTTTCTGCATGTCCCTCTGTTATGAAATCCCTAAATTCCAAGGCCTTTGTCAGGATCTGTACTTGAGAGTTACGGGTGCTATTACTACTATGGAGTTTTTCCCGATTCATAGCATCGTCAGCCTTTTTTAATAGCTCCCTAGTAGTAAAATTCCCCTTACCTGATATGGCATAACCAATAGAAATATCTAAAGGGAGTTTGTCTTGATCCCGATTAAACTTTCTAACGTTAGTCCGGAGTTGTCGACAAGCATGTTCTACCTGGTGATACCCACCTTCACCAACCGCTAGCACTACTGCGAATTCGTCTCCACCAATCCGAGCAACTAAATTTTCCTCAAAACAATTGCGTATTAACTTAGCAGCACTAACTAAAACTCGATCCCCTGCCTCACTGCCAAAAGTGGTGTTGATAAGCTTAAGGCCGTTTACATCGCACATGATTAAAGCAATTTCCTTATCTGCCTTTTCTTCATATTTGCGCATTTCCTGTTCAAAATAAACCCGATTATAGAGACCTGTGAGCTTGTCATGGTAGCTTAAGTAATATAACTCCGCTTCTGTCTCTTTCCACTCAGTAACATCTATTAAAGAAAGAACTATCTGGGTAGTTTGAGGGATTACTACCGGGGTGTTAATAACTGTTTTTCGGTTCCCTTTACTATCAACAATGGTTAGCTCATACTGATTGGGAATTTCTTCATCTTTACGTAATCTTCGTTGACCATATTCCCATAGTCGATCTGATTCCTCTTTAGGAACAAAATCCAATAAGTTTCTCACATGGTCCAACTTTTTCTTAGGGAGACCTAAAAGTTCTTGGGCCTTCTGATTAGAAAGTAGGATCTTAAAGGTTTCGTCGATTATTAAAAATGCACATCCCGTTTGGTCGAAAATAGTACGATAGCGATTTTCTGACCAAATAAGCTTGCGATGGATTCTTCCTTGTTCCACAGCATTAGCTAAAGTTTCTGTCACTAGCTTAAGGGGGTTGAGAATCTCTTTGAAGGGCAGTCCTCCAGAAGATATATTTTTAAAAGCTAAGACGCCTAGTAGATTACCTTTAAAACTCAATGGTAAAGTCAAGATAGAATCTTGATCAAAAACTTCTTGGGCAAAATGTTCAATGGGTAAAAAAACAGAGATTTGTCCTTTTCTACACATAATTTCTCCATTTTCCCAATGCTCTCGTAATTGTTCTATATGAGTATCCTTTAAAGGACAATCCTGTTCTTCGACGCCATCTCTATAGGCCTTGACATATCCTTTGAGGTGTTTACCTAAATGAAGGCAAACATAATCAGCCTTGAAAAGACGTAATATATCTTCCAGGGATTCCT
Organism: Desulfitobacterium sp.; assembly: GCA_012799495.1. Lineage (GTDB taxonomy): Bacteria > Bacillota > Desulfitobacteriia > Desulfitobacteriales > Desulfitobacteriaceae > Desulfitobacterium. The sequence goes on from JAAZLD010000222.1 coordinate 3,249, forward strand.
GGGCAGCCACCCGAAAGTCCTCTTGTTGGTTAAAGCGAGCGGAAATACTAGCTAAACGCTCCTCAAACTTAAGCTTGCGAATAAGCATTTCTTCCGCTTCATAGCGTCTAACAGTCTTTTCTAAATTATGGCGATAAATAGCCTCAGCTACTAAAGGTCGGATACTTTCTAGAAATAATAAATCTTCAGCAGTGAAAACACCCTCCCTATAATCAGCCATATGGATAATTCCCATTACCTTTCCTTGATAGGGAAGAGGCATGACAACTAAACTTCTATACTCACGAATAGCGCAAACTCCCCGAAAGATCTTTCTTTTTTCCAGGCTCAAATTGGCCATGTATTCCGTAAAATCTTTAGAATAATAAGTTCCAGAATCGCCGGTAAAAGCTTTATCTTCTTCCCTAAATTCTTGCTTTAAAGCGCGTACACAAATGCAATCCTCATCATGGATAGAGAGGCAACTTTCGAATTCAATAAAGTCCTTATCATAGCCTTCATGGACAACATAAGGGGCTATTCATGTGTCTTCAAGAACCCGAATTCCAATATGATTACAACCTGTCCAGCCGGCTAAAAAGTCGATGATCCCTTTTAAATATTCTTTTAAGGTATGTTTATTACTTAGTTGGTTTAATAAGTTAAGTACTGCTAAAAGTTTAAGATCTTGAACATCGTCTTGCATTTCTACTCCTCCATGATTGGGTAATGATGCCTTTGAGGTATTAAGATATGATAATATTTTTACATTATTCTTAATATCGTTAATTTCTTCTGCAAAAAAACAATTAATCCTTCTAGGTAATTGTCTTTATAGTCTTAAAATTCGCCCAATAATCTACTTTTTCTTGAATAATTTCCGAAATAATTTTCTTTTTTGCTTTTTAAGAAAGGAAAAGATCTTTAACCTAAGCTAAAGATCTTTCCATATTATTGTATTCAATTAGGTGTTGATTTGTGCACTCCTTTGATTTGCTTGTGATTTACCTGGGGAAAATTAAGGAGTTCCGATCATGGGGGGGATACCCATGGCATAGAATAGATACCTTCCTAAAAATTGACCTACAATAACTAGCCCTAAAGCTAGGTAAATAGTTCCTGAAGAAATATTTCCTTCTTTGCTACCCTTATTGATACCATAGAAAAGAAGTCCAATACCTACTAGAGAGAGACCCCCATAGCCTACAACCAATCCCATACTTTCGCTGAAGACTTGTGCAGAAGCTGCAGAAGTAGCTCCCTCTCCTTTTAATTCTGATGTGAAAACAGGTAAATATATCAGAGGGAGAACTACAGCTAATATTCCTAAATAAGCGGCTGTTTTTAAACCACTCAAGACATTAGCTATAGAGGTACCCTTTAGTCCTACAACTAAAGCTGTGGTGGCTCCTACGGCACCCATAGCAAAGGTTGCACCAAAGAAGGAAAAGTAAGTGTTCATATTATCCCAAGCTGGGATAACTGATGAAGCGTATATGCTTGCCATACTAAAGACTGCAGCTAGACCTACTAATCCAGTAAGCCAACCTAGGGCATTACTTTCTTTTCCTTGACGGAGAAGGAACCAGAAGACTAGCCAGAGGACAAAGAAACCGCCAGCTGTGATAATTTCCCGGCTAAGCCAAGAAGAGGCCAGATTCATAATCGAGCGAGGAGCTCCAAAGGGATCCCCTAAGTGAAAAACAGAGAGGATCAGAGCCACTATAGTTAGAGGACCAACCCAAGTGAATCCTCCTTTAAGAGCAGAAGAAACTTGACTATCCCGACTACCAACAGTGGTCTTAATGAGCATCAGGATAATAAACATTCCTATGGCCAATTGACTTAGAAGTGTAAAAGACATTAACGGCCATTCTTCAGCAAAGATCATCGATTACCCTCCTTTTTTCGGACTAAGGGCTGCCCTATTGAGGGCTAGCCCTATAATGCAAACCTATTTTTTGGGGGTGATAACTATATTAGGTTGAGTAATGTTGGAACTAGGCATAGTCATTGCGTCAGCATTGTCACCATATTTTTGACGTAATTCTTCTATTTCACCAACATCTAAACATCTCATAACACAGGAAGTTACACAGGCTGGTTGTTCACCTTTTTCTAAAAGCTTAACACAAAGATCACATTTCCCCACTTTACCAGTCTTTTCGATATATTGAGGAGCTCCATATGGGCAGGACCAAGTGCAGAGGCGGCAGCCAATGCATTTTTCCTCATCATGAGCTACAATCCCATCTTCATCCCTTTTATAAAGGGCACCAGTAGGACAGTTGGCGACACATTTAGGCTCAGCACAATGATTACAGCCTAAAGAAAGGTGAAGACGACGAGGATTAGGGTATTTACCAGTTTCTACATCATAAACTCTCCGAAAGAGAACTCCTATATCAAGATTATTTTGATCCTTACAGGCTATTTGACAACCTTTACAACCGATACAAGTTGTTTGGTCATAATAAAATCCTAATTGAGCCATAATCACTCACTCCTTTCTATAAAACAATCCGCAGAGGCCATTTGACGTCTTCTTCCAATGGCTCTCCATCCCATTTTTCTACTTCACAAACAGTTGAGTTCCAAGCACCGATTCCTTGTCCAGTGGCGATGGGTCCTGTGAGGATATTGTCAGAACCAGCTTTATCTACTTGGTTCTTTTCATCCATTTCTACCCAGGCACCATGAGGGAGACCTACGACACCAGGCATAATCCACTCAACAATGTGAACTGGGCGTAGAGTTTTACCGTGTTTGCTGCGGATAAGGACTGTTTCTCCTTCTTTGATACCTCGCTCTTCTGCATCCTTACCGGAGAGGAATACAGGGTTCGGCCAAGCTTCCCGCAACCAAGGGACATTATCAAAGATAGTGTGAGAACGTCTCAGGTAGTGAGGATTGATTACTTGTAAAGGATATTCTCCTTTGGTTTTATTATTAAAGTCTGCATAGGTTGCTTCATAACCTTCTAAGGCTGGGTTATAGGTGGGAATTGGACGGATTTCTGTGAATCCTTTACTCTTAACGAATTCTGCTAAGGCCTGACAGTGGATTTCCAGTTTTCCACTTTCAGTATTCAAAGGATTAGCAACAGGATCTTTCACAAAATCCTCATAAGCAATAAAGCCAAAGTTATCTCCAGGTTTACGCTCTATTTGAACGACTCCCTTAGTTCTAAGTTCTTGCCAAGTCATCCGACCTTGTTGGGGGGTTCCTTCAGCGCCGATTTCTTTGATATCGGCCTCGGTTAAGGTAAGGAGAGGTTCCATAGTTTTTCCATCTGCTCCCACTATTTGGACACCGGCCAATTGATTATAGAACATTTGTTTTTCGTCAATAGGCATGATCTGGCTGGCATCTAAGCCCATATATTCTGCTAATTCGTAGGCAATGCGCAGATCG
>JAAZLD010000223.1 GCA_012799495.1 Desulfitobacterium sp.
AAACTTTGCCCACTTTTTCTCTTACTAAACTTTTTGAGGATTTGCGGCAAGGAAAACTAGAGCTCCATCCAGTAGAGATTGGAAAAAATCTTTTGATTCTAATAGGTAGAGAACTTCTTGGAAGTGCTCCTTTAATCGGCAAACTACTGGTATTAGCTGTTTTGACAGCTATTCTGCAACAATTGCAGAGTGCTTTCAGTGGTAGTGTGGGAAAAATGGCTCAGGGATTATCCTTTTTAGTCTTAATGGGGATAGTTTTAGCTACCTTTCAAATGGCCATAGATCTGGCAGGAAACGCCATTGAAAGTATGACAGGCTTTATGCACACCCTTCTTCCCGTAATGATGACTATGTTAGTAGCTTTAGGCAATTTCACCAGTGCAGCTTTATTTAAACCTGTTATTCTCGGGAGTTTAGCCTTTTTAGCTACTTTAATTAAGACTATTGCCTTACCTCTTTTTTTCTTGGCAGCAGTTCTCAAACTCTTTAATCAGATCACTGATGAGTTTAAATTGGCGAAAATAGCAAACCTCTTAGAGTTTACCGGAAAATTAAGCCTGGGTATTATAATGACAATTTTTATTGGAGTTATGACTGTACAGGGAGTAACAGGAGGAGTAGCAGATGGAGTAATACTGCGCACCGCAAAATATTCCGCTGATTTGATCCCAGTAGTAGGAAAGTTCTTTAAAGATGCTGTGGAGTTAGTAGTTACTTCAGGTTTATTGTTAAAAAACGCCTTAGGTGTTGTAGCTATTGTGGCCATTGCCCTTTTATGCCTTGGTCCTGTCATGAAAATGGTGGCCATGATTTTAGTTTTTAAAATATCGGCAGCTTTGATCGAACCTCTAGGGCAAAAAGAACTTGCAGATACTCTACAGGAAATGTCCAAAAGTATGGTTTTGATTTTCGCTTCCGTGGCTTCTGTGGCAGTGATGTTTTTTATGGCAGTGGCTGTAGTTGTGGGCTCGGGAAATTTAACCATAATGCTGCGCTAGGGAGGTGGAGATGTGGATGCCTTATATGATTTGATTCGAAATTTAGTCATCATCCTTCTTTTGGCAGGATTTTTGGAAATGCTTCTCCCCTCCAAGTCCTTGAAAGGATTTGTCAAACTCACCATGGGGCTATTTGTAATATCAGCTATCTTAACACCCCTTACTTCTTTTCTGGGTATGACCATGGAGTCGGGAATTCCTGCTTGGATAGAGAATGTAGATGAAGGTTTGCCTGTCCTAGCTTCAGGGGAAGAAGGGGAGAGTATGGGGACTAATGCCGTCCTGGACCAGTATAAAGTTATTATTAGCAATCAAGTGAAAGCTCTGACAGTTGGAATGGACGATGTGGAATTGGATGTAGAAGTTAAATTAGCAGAGGGGACAGGAAGTATTACTAATCCCCCCCAGATTGAAGAAATTAGGATCCATCTTTATGAGAAATCCACTGGTATTAAACCAGTTGAAAAAATCATCATCAATAGGGACTCATATATAGAGGAAAAAGAAAGCACTTTGTCAGGAACTGCTTTAGAGATCCGCAATAAAGTGGGGGCTTTTTTACAGATACCTCAGGAAAAGATCATTATCAAGGAAGTAAATTCTTGATAAAGGTTGATAAGGGTTAAAGAATAGCCATCAAAAATTTAAAATTTCATCTTAGATACTATTTAGATACTATCCAAAATAAGGTAAATTCAGGGGGGTAGGTAAAAATGAAGAATCTTAATATCTTTAAAGAAATTGACTCAAAAGTTCTGATCATGGCCCTTTTAGTAGTGGCGGCAATATTTATGCTTCTTTATGACAAGGGGGATGAACCAGAACCGGTGACCCAACCTATCAATGTTGAGGAAAAAGTAGAAATGAATGGTATTACTCTTTTAGAGCAAGAACTAGAAAAGAAATTAGTAAAAAACCTGCAGCAAATGGCGGGAGTGGGCACTGTTCAGGTATCAGTAACTTTGTCTTCTAGCCTTCGCTCTGATTATGCAACCCATGGTAGTGTTACTAGGAAAACCATTAAAGAATCAGACCAAAATGGAGGTGTTCGAGAATCTACGGAGGTTACGGAGAATAATCAACTTGTGATGCCAAGTGGTGCTGCTCAGCCTGTGATGGTTATGGAAGAACGGCCTACAGTTGCTGGAGTATTGATTATCGCTCAAGGGGCAAGCGAGCCCAAAGTTCGGGAAAATATACATAACGCAGTCCGTACCCTTTTAGATATATCTCCAGATAAGATTACTGTTCAGCCTATGGGAGGAGTATAATGAAAATATTCGTTCTTAAACGCTGGAGTGAGATGTCTTATAAACATCAATTAGTACTTTGTAGCTTGATCTTAGGATCTTCGCTCATAATCGTAGGAGTGTGGAATATTTTCTTAGCTCAAAAACCAGCGGCCTTTTCCGGAGAAAAAGCCTTACCTGTCTCAAATATCCTTGAGGAAGAAATATTCTTTACCCCGGAACTGACTACGCTCAAGCCTCAAGGTGAGGATTATTTTGTGAACTATCGTTTGCAAAGGGAAGTTACACGCCAGGAAGCAAAAGAAATGCTTTCCCCTTTACTTAATTCCAGTGTCGAACCTGTTCGGGAGGAAGCCCAAAAAAAATGGCTCCTCCTTACCCAAAAAGTTGAGCAGGAAGAACAGATGGAAAATATACTAAAAATAAGCGGCTTTGAAGAAAGTATCGCTGATCTAGGTAAAGATGAGGTAGCTATTATTGTTTACGCTCCAGAGTTAACTAGCGAAGAGATTAAATTGATTCAGGAGAGCGTTCGCCGAGTGATTCATTTTAATAATGATCAAATTCGAATCTTTTATCGCCAATAAAAGTAAAAACCTACTTATATTAAATATACTTAATGGGAAAAATATAATATCCTTGCCATATGTCTTAACAAAAGAGTTAGGTTCTGTAGGCATAGAGATCTCCTAAAGGAGATCAAGGTGCTACAGAATCTTTTATTATCTCGAATATTCGCTTCCGAAGTTATACTGTATACTTTTCCGTGATATTGTATACTTTACCTTATTTTGTTGAAAAAGATTTTTTGGTTTCATATAATAAAACAAACTAAAGTAGTGTAAGTGGTGAGAGGAGTATTGCTGTGGTGAGACCAGTAAAAATTACAGATACAACT
>JAAZLD010000224.1 GCA_012799495.1 Desulfitobacterium sp.
AGAGAGGGAAAAGCTTATCGCTAACAAAATGGATCTGGAAGAAATTCGGGAGTATGTAGGAGCGGACTCACTCCATTATCTTTCTGAGGAGGGAGTATTGAGAGCATTAGGTGATTTATCCCTTTGCTTAGCTTGCTTTAATGGAAAATACCCTGCTGGGGTACCAGAGCAAGCTAAGAGATAAAGTCTATATTATGACTTTTCAAAGTGTGTAGTATGGTGAACTCTATTTAGTTTTTACATTAATATCTATTTATGCTGTAGATGAAAGGTGGAGCAAAGATGGGATACTCTTATCGGGAAGCCGGAGTAGATATAGATGCTGGTAATAAAGCTGTAGAATTGATGAAGCCAGCAGTTAAGGCAACTCTGCGGCCAGAAGTTTTAGGAGGATTAGGGGGATTTGGCGGTCTTTTTCAATTAGATCTGGAAAAATATCCTGAACCTGTGTTAGTTTCTGGGACAGATGGAGTAGGGACTAAACTAAAACTGGCATTTCATATGGATCGTCATGATACCATTGGTCAAGATGCTGTAGCTATGTGTGTCAATGATATCTTAGTCCAAGGTGCCGAGCCTTTGTTTTTCTTGGATTATTTAGCTGTAGGAAAACTCGTTCCAGAAAAAGTAGCCCAAATCGTTGGGGGAATCGCCAAAGGTTGTGAGCTGGCTGGTTGTGCTCTCATCGGTGGAGAAACAGCGGAAATGCCTGGTTTTTACCCTGATGGGGAATATGATATTGCCGGATTTTGTGTGGGAGTAGTAAATAAAGGGGATATTATTGATGGTTCTAAGATTCAGGAAGGGGATCTTCTTATCGGCTTGCCTTCTTCTGGGTTCCACAGTAATGGCTACTCTTTAGTTCGGAAAGTATTTACCTCAGATCTATGGGAGGAAGTCTATCCAGAATTAGGAGAACCTTTAGGGGAGGCCTTACTACGTCCTACTCGGATTTATGTAAAGACAGTTCTCCCTCTCATTAAGACTGGCAAAATCAAGGGTATGGCCCATATAACTGGTGGGGGAATAACTGAGAATATTCCTCGCATCTTATCTAAGGGCTTAGGAGTAGAGGTGGATACTTCTACATGGCAAATTCCTCCTATCTTTAGTCTTTTGCAAGAAAAGGGGAAAATTGCTCAGGAAGAAATGTACCGGACTTTTAATATGGGTATTGGTTTTGTTTTAGTTGTATCTCCTGAGGATGCTCCAGCTTTACAAGCTCAGCTAAAAGAGTCTGGAGAAGAAAGCTTTGTCTTTGGAAAAGTAAGTGGGGATTTTGAAGGAGTGAAATATCTTTGATGAGGATTGGAGTACTAGCATCTGGTCGAGGAAGTAATCTCCAAGCCCTCATTAAGGAGTGGCAAGAGGGACGTTTAGCAGGAGATATTGTGGCTGTAGGCTCCGATAATCCCCAGGCCTTAGCTCTTAAAAGGGCAGAAGAAGCAGGAATTCCCCACAAGGGTTTTCCCAGATCCAGCTATACTAGCCGCCAAGAGCAGGAACAAGCTATCCTTAATTGGCTTCAAGAACAAAAGGTGGAACTTTTGGTCTTGGCTGGTTTTATGCGGGTTTTAAGTGAGGAGTTTTTACGGGAATTTCAAAAGCCTGTCCTCAATATCCATCCCTCTTTATTACCAGCTTTTCCTGGGCTTGACGCTCAAAGACAGGCTTTGGAATATGGGGTAAAGGTATCTGGCTGTACTGTTCACTTTGTAGACGAAGGATTGGATAGTGGACCGATAATTCTTCAGGAAGCTGTTCCTGTTTTGCCAGAAGATACGGAGGAGTCTTTATCTAATCGGATTTTAGAGGTGGAGCATCGCCTCTATCCTCAAGCTGTGAACTTAGTGGCTAGTGGAAAAGTAGTGCGTAAAGGACGGATCGTGGAGATAAGCTGATCTTTAATATAGGATAGGGGGCGATAATGATGGTCAAAAGGGCAATCCTTAGCGTTTCCAATAAGGAAGGGATTGTGGAACTAGCCCAAGGTCTTGTGGAGCAGGGGTTTGAACTTATATCCACTGGGGGCACTTATAAAACCTTAACTGACGCTGGGATCAAACTCCGCTATGTTACAGAGATTACGGGCTTTCCGGAAATTTTAGATGGACGAGTAAAAACCCTCCATCCCAAGATTCATGGAGGGATCTTAGCTCGAGGGACGGATGATCATTTACAGGAGTTAGAGGAGAATGGAATCGGACTTATTGATTTAGTAGTAGTGAATCTCTATCCTTTTCAAGAAACTATCAGTAAGAGTGCTGTGACTTTCCAAGAGGCCATTGAGAATATAGATATTGGCGGCCCTTGTATGGTAAGAGCAGCAGCGAAAAACCAAGAACGGGTAACGGTGGTGGTAAATCCCAACCGTTATAAAGAGATACTTAAGGCTTTAAAAGAACATGGGGAAATTCCTCTTCAAATGCGCCAAAGATTAGCAGCGGAAGCTTTTGCCCATACAGCGGAATATGATCAGGCTATTGCAGGATATTTGGCGGAATCTTTGTCCCAAGTAGGGGAAGGTGTTTCCAAAGATAAAGCCACTTTGTCCAAGGGGAATGAAGAAGTACTTACTGAAAGTAACTCTAAAGGTTTCCCCGAAAAAGGCTTCCCCGAAGCTCTGAATTTAACGGCTCAAAAAGTTCAGGAGCTTCGCTATGGGGAAAACCCTCAGCAAAAAGCAGCTTTCTATCGTCTCACTAATGAAGAAGGTACTTTAGCTAGTGGGGAGCAGCTCCAAGGGAAAGAGCTTTCCTATAATAACTGGTTAGATATGGATGCAGCTTGGGGGATCGTCAATGACTTTGCTGAACCTGCTTGTACAATTATTAAACATACCAATCCTTGTGGCACTGCTTTAGGGCAAAATCCCTTAGAAGCTTATGAACGGGCCTATGAGGCAGACCCAGTCTCTGCATTTGGTGGAATTATTGCTTTCAATAGAGAAATAGACGAAGATTGTGCCCAAGAATTAGTGAAGGTTTTTTATGAAGTAATAATTGCTCCAGGCTTCTCTGAGGGTGCTAAAGAAATCCTCAAAGAAAAGAAAAACCTTCGCCTTATTGTGGTGAAGGAAAGAGAAGAAGAATCCCCCTTATGGAAAGTTCGTTCTATTCAGGGTGGGTTATTAATCCAAGAGGATGATGTGGGAACAATACCTCCTGAAGAATGGGAAATAGTCACAGAAGCTCAGCCGACAGCAGAGGATCTAAGGGAGTTAGACTTTGCTTGGCGAGTGGTGAAACATGTTAAATCCAATGCCATTGTTTTGGCTAAAGATAAACAAACCCTAGGTGTTGGTGCTGGACAGATGAATCGAGTTGGTTCGGTGAAAATCTCTTTAGAGCAAGCAGGTGAAAAAGCAAAAGGTGCTTATTTGGCATCAGATGCCTTTTTCCCATTTCCAGACTCACTGGAAGAAGCGGCTAAAGCTGGAATCAGAGGGGTTGTCCAACCAGGTGGCTCTATTAGGGATGAAGAGGTTATCGCCG
>JAAZLD010000225.1 GCA_012799495.1 Desulfitobacterium sp.
ATGAACACTGATGCGAGTTAGTCAACTCTATAATCCCACTTTACGGGAGGTTCCTGCAGAAGCAGAAGTTATCAGCCATCAACTGATGTTGAGAGCTGGTTTAATTCGTAGAGCAACAGCAGGTGTTTATACATATCTGCCCTTAGGTTTAAGAACCATTCGTAAAATCGAAGATATTGTACGTGAGGAAATGGAAGCAAAAGGTGGACAAGAAGTACTTCTCCCAATTATCCAACCTGCGGAATTGTGGCGGGAAACTGGTCGTTGGGATGTTTATGGACCTGAGTTATTTCGCTTAAACGATCGTCATAACCGGGAGTTTTGCCTTGGTCCTACCCATGAGGAAATTGTAACGGATTTAGTTAGGGGAGAACTTCGTTCATATAAACAATTACCTCTCCTTCTTTATCAAATACAAAACAAGTATCGGGATGAACGCCGCCCCAGATTTGGTTTAATGCGTGGTCGGGAGTTTATCATGAAAGATCTATATTCTTTTGACCGTGATGAAAAGGGATTAGCTGAAAGCTACGATAAAATGTATGATGCTTATTCCCGGATTTTTACTCGTTGTGGATTAAAATTCCGCCCTGTTGAAGCTGATGCAGGAGCTATCGGGGGTACTGGTGGAACCCATGAATTTATGGTTTTAGCGGAATCAGGTGAAGCTGCTGTAGTATATTGCCAAGACTGTGATTACGCCGCAAATAATGAACAAGCTGTTTGTTCACCTCGCCCAGTAGAAAGTGAAGAACCAGAAGGTCCTTATCGTAGTGTAGATACTCCTGGGACAAAGACTATCGAACAAGTAGTTGAATTCCTTGGAGTAGAAAAGGAACAATTAATTAAATCTTTACTTTATCAAGGGGATGATAAACTCTTCTTAGTTTTGGTAAGAGGGGACCGGGAAGTCAATGAGATTAAAATCAATAATGCAGTAGGCCCCTTTATCAATCTTCAGTTAGCATCAGATGATGTAGTGAAAGAAAAACTTGGTTGTGATCCTGGATTTGTTGGACCTATAGGAGTACCTAAGGACTTAACAATAATTGCTGATCAAGAAGTTCCTCTCATGAAAAAGGCAGTTTGCGGTGCAAATGATTTAGACAAGCATTATATTGATGTTGTACCTGAGAAGGATTTCCGGATCGATGAAGTATTAGATATAAGGATAGTAGAAAAAGGAGAAGCCTGCCCACAGTGTGGCACTCCTTTAGAAGAAGCTCGGGGGATCGAAGTTGGTCAAGTATTCAAATTGGGAACTAAGTACTCAGAATCCCTTAAAGCTACCTTCTTAGACGAAAATGGAGTAGAAAAACCTTGTGTTATGGGCTGTTATGGACTTGGTATTGGCCGTACCATGGCCGCTGCCATCGAGCAAAACCATGATAAGGACGGAATTATCTGGCCCATGTCTATTGCTCCCTATCATGTAATTCTAGTTCCAGTAAATATGAAAGATGAGCAAATCAGAGAAGCAGGGGAAAAACTCTATAATGAACTTAAGAGCCTAGGAGTTGAAGTTGTTATCGATGACCGGAACGAGCGTCCTGGTGTTAAGTTCAAAGATGCAGATTTAGTAGGTTACCCCCTCCGGATAAACATAGGTAGTAAAACCTTAGCCAATGGGGAAGTGGAACTTAGAGACCGTAGAACTGGAGAAGTACAGTTAGTAAAAGTAAATGAAGCTGCTAAGCAAGTTCAGGAAATAATTCAAAAGTCTCTAGATTAAAGCTTCCTGAAAAAATCAAATCTAAAATTAATGCTATCGAATTCCAAGGCAATGTCTATAGGAAGGAGGGCTTTTTATGGCAAAACCTAAGCCCTTGGCTGAAGTTCCACTTCTATGCCTATTACCTAGGGAACACCAAGAGCCTTTGCAACCATATCTGGCCTGCCTCCAATTAAAAAAAGTCGAGGTGATACCTCAGGAAAAGAAATGGGTTCTCCACTTCGCGTCGGAAAAGTTTGTAGAGCAAGATATACTTAACCAATTTGCTAGACATATAAAAAAGCGAGTCCCCGAAGTGGATGAGATCCAATGTCTTTTGGAGTGCCGAACTAAAATAGATACTGCAGAGGAACTCTTAAGAGAATACCGGCAAGAAGTCGCCCAGGATTTGAACGAGGTCCTTCCAGGCTTACGTGGTTGGCTGCAAGAAGAAGAGCGTATTAAAGTTGATGGTAATGATATTCATTTCTTTGCCCCTAATACCTTAGGTTTAGAGTATTTTAAGAGTAAGCAAAGAGTTATTGAAAAATATTTTGCTACTAAATATGGATTAGAAGTAAAGGTCAGTTATAGTTTGCAGATTAGCGAAGAAGATGATCAGCTAGATGCTCAAAGAGAAGCAGAGGAAAGGAAGATCTTACAAGAACTCCTTTCAGCACAAACCTCAAAACCCAAGGAAACTACTGCTCCTCTATCCACCCCTTCTTCCGTAATCCTAGGGCGGGAATTTCAAGGAGAACCAATTTCCATATGTGAAGTTCAAGATGAAGAAAAACAGGTAATTTTACGAGGGGAAGTCTTTGAACTAGAATACCGTCAATTAAGAACCGGTCGTCAACTTTTGACTTTCAATATTACAGATAAAACTGACTCTATTTCAGCAAAAGTTTTTCTCAAGGAAGGGCAAGCTAGCCTAGAGTTAAAAGAAGGAGCCTGGATTATTGTTAGGGGTTCAGTTCAATACGACAATTATACTTCTGAACTGACCTTGATGCCTAGGGATATACTTCCTTGTAAACCCATTATACGTATGGACCGGGCGCCGGAAAAAAGAGTTGAACTTCATTTGCATACTTGTATGTCTTCAATGGATGGTATGGCATCGGCTACAGAGCTGATTGAAAGAGCAAAGGCTTGGGGTCATGACGCTATCGCTATTACTGACCATGGTGTTGTTCAAGCCTTTCCGGAGGCTGTTTCAGCTGGTCAAAAACATGGAATTAAAATTATTTTAGGGGTAGAGGGTTATCTCTTAGATGATTCTCCCGGTCCCACTCCTCTTAATCAAAGGCGAACTAACCACATAATTTTACTTGTGAAAAATATGATCGGCCTCAAAAACCTTTATAAGCTAATTACCATTTCTCATTTGGAATACTTCCACCGCCGCCCCAGAATACCCCGCTCCAAGTTAATAGAATTGCGAGAAGGATTAATTGTGGGCTCTGCCTGTGAAGCAGGCGAACTAATCCAAGCCATTCTTCGGAAAGCATCCTGGGAAGAGCTGAAAAGAATTGCTCAATTTTATGACTACCTAGAAATTCAGCCAATCGGAAACAATGAGTTCATGATTAGAAATCTAATTGTCAAAGATGAGGAAGAGCTAAGAGAGATCAATCGGATAGTCTGGAGACTAGGGCAGGAGCTAAATAAACCTGTAGTAGCAACTGGTGACGTCCATTTTTTAGAGCCAGAGGATGAAGTCTACCGGCGCATACTTATGGCAGGTAAAGGTTTTTCTGATGCAGATAACCAGGCTCCTTTATTCTTCCATACAACAGAAGAGATGTTGGCGGAGTTCTCGTATTTAGGACAGGAAGAAGCCTTGGAAGCTGTAGTTAAAGCCCCACGGAAGATCGCTGAAGAAATTGAAGAGCTTATGCCTTTCACGGAAAAACTACATGCACCTACAATTCCTGGGGCGGAAGAAAAAATAGAGACTATGTCTTGGGAACGGGCCCATGAATTATATGGCCCTAAACTACCAGAAGTGGTGAAAAACCGCTTAGAAAAGGAACTTAAAGCAATTATCGGTCATGGTTTTTCTGTCCTCTATCTAATTTCCCATTTGTTAGTGAAAAAATCCAATGAAGACGGCTATTTAGTAGGATCACGAGGTTCAGTAGGTTCTTCATTAGTAGCAACCTTCACTGGAATAACAGAGGTTAATCCTTTGCCTCCCCATTACCGATGTGTTAATCCCCAATGTCTTCATTCCATCTGGATCGAGGATGGTAGTGTTGGCTCGGGAGCGGATTTACCAGACAAAGATTGCCCTAAATGTGGCCAACAAATGGCTAAAGACGGTCATGATATACCCTTCGAAACCTTTCTCGGTTTTAAAGGTGATAAGGTTCCTGATATTGATTTAAACTTTTCCGGTGAATATCAGCCACGAGCTCATAAATATACTGAAGAACTTTTTGGGAAAGAGTATGTTTTCCGTGCGGGTACCATTGGCACAATTGCCGAGAAAACAGCTTTTGGTTTTGTAAGAAACTATACTGAGGACCGTAAGCAAAAAATCGGGACAGCTGAAATGAGCAGACTGGTTAAAGGTTGTACAGGAGTTAAGCGAACAACAGGACAACATCCTGGGGGATTGATGGTTGTCCCTAAAGAGTGTGATGTTTTTGAGTTTACACCTTTGCAACGACCAGCTGATGATCTAAAATCCGATATTATAACTACTCATTTTGATTATCATTCCATATCGGAACAATTAGTTAAATTAGATATTTTAGGACATGACGACCCTACAGTAATTAAAATGCTAGAGGATCTTACCGGCGTAGATGCTCAGGCTATTCCTTTAGACGATAAAAAAACCATGTCAATCTTTTCTAGCACGAAAGCTATAGGTGTAACTCCCGAAGAAATTCGCTCAAAAACTGGAACTTACGGTATTCCGGAGTTTGGTACTAAATTTGTTCGTCAGATGTTAGAAGATACTAATCCTCAAACCTTTTCCGATTTAGTGAGGATCTCCGGCTTATCTCATGGGACTGATGTTTGGTTGGGGAATGCTCAGGAGTTAGTCCGCAACGGAACAGCTAGTATTTCTGAAATTATCGCCTGTCGGGACGATATAATGGTCTACCTTATTTATAAAGGTTTAGAACCCAGTCTAGCTTTTAAGATTATGGAGAATGTTCGGAAAGGAAGGGGTCTCAAGCCAGAGGATATCACAGAAATGAAAAAACATGATGTCCCTGACTGGTATATTGATTCCTGCCAAAAAATCAAATATATGTTTCCGAAAGCTCATGCGGTAGCCTATGTAACCATGGCTTTCCGGATTGCCTGGTTTAAAGTTAATTTTCCAGAGGCTTTTTATGCCACCTTTTTCACTGTTCGGGCTGATGAGTTTGATGCTGAACTCATGACTCAAGGAAAAGAAGCTTGCCTTATGAAGATCGAAGAAATTGAAAGAAAAGGCAATGATGCCACTCAAAAAGAAAAGAGCTTATTGACTATTCTTGAAGTAGTATTAGAAATGTACTGCCGTGGAATTAAACTCAAAAAAGTTGATTTGTGGAAATCTGATGCTACAAGATTCCAAATTACCGATTCAGGAATTATGCCTCCTTTCGTTGCCTTACAGGGTTTAGGTGAAACAGCAGCACATAATCTAGCAGAAATTCGGGAACAGGGAATTATTAAATCCATTGAAGATCTTCGCATTCATGGTAAGCTTAGTAAAACAGTAATCGATATTTTAGATCAACATGGTTGTTTAACAGGCCTTCCTGCGGAAAACCAGCTATCTCTTTTTTGAGTAGTTGCACTTCCCATAAGGATATGCTATTATATAGAAGATAAAAGGAAATTCTATTTTTTGCAGTCAGGAGTGGGTTTCGACCCACTCTTTCCTTTGTTTTGTATAACTCCTTGTAACCATTGCAACAATATAAAGACAGCCACTACTTTTTTAGGAGGATAACCATGGGAAAATCTATCGTGCAGCAAGTTGAAAAACTCATTGCTCCAGTTATTGATGAATTTGGTCTGGAACTGGTAGATATTGAGTATGTCAAGGAAGGAGCACAATGGTATTTGCGGATTTTTATTGACAAGGAGTCGGGAGTGGATATTGACGACTGTGCTAATGTTAGTCGTGTAGTAGGAGAAATTTTAGACCAAAAAGATCCCATCACCCAAGCTTATACCTTAGAAGTGTCTTCCCCCGGATTAGAAAGGCCTTTAAAAAAGGAACAGGACTTTGAGCGCTTTCAAGGTGAATTAGTGCGGGTTATAACCAAAGAAGTTTTTCAAGGATATAAAGAATTTACTGGTTATTTAGTGGGTCTTATTGATGATGAGATTGTTCTTGAATACGAAGATGAGAAAATTGCGATTCCTCGATCTTTAGTAGATAAGGCAAACTTAACTTATGAGTTTTAGAGTAATAGATAATAAATAATAATTTAAGATAGAAAAGTTTTATTAAGGGGGAAGCATTAAAAATGAATATGGAGTTCATTGAGGCCCTTCATGAATTAGAAAAAGAACGAGGGATCTCAGCGGATATCTTATTTGAAGCTATTGAAGCTGCTTTAATCTCAGCCTATAAGAAAAATTTTGCTTCGCTACAGAATGTACGAGTACATATAGATCGCATGAGCGGCGAGATTAAGGTCTATGCTCGGAAAAACGTAGTGGAAAATGTGGAGGATCCGCGAACTCAGGTTAGTTTGGAGGATGCTTGCAAGATAGACCCTAACTATGAAATTGATGATATAGTTGAGTATGAAGTAACTCCAAGGGAATTTGGTCGAATAGCTGCTCAAACAGCTAAACAGGTTGTTGTACAGCGGATTCGCGAAGCTGAACGTGGGATGATTTATGACGAATATATCAACCGGGAAGGCGATATTGTTACTGGAGTTGTTCAGCGTTACGATCAGAAGAATGTTATCGTGGATTTAGGTAAGGTTGAAGCGATTCTTACAGCACAAGAACAAATTCCTGGGGAAACTTATGAACCTTTTGCAAGAATAAAAACTTATGTAGTAGAGGTAAAGAAGACTACCAAGGGTCCTCAAGTAATGTTATCCCGCACCCATCCCGGCTTAATCAAGCGCCTATTTGAACTGGAAGTTCCCGAGATTCATGATGGCTTGGTTGAAATCAAAGGGGTTTCTCGTGAAGCTGGCGCCCGATCTAAGATCGCAGTATATTCCCGGGACCCCAATGTAGATCCTGTGGGAGCTTGTGTAGGGCCTAAAGGAAGTCGCGTCCAGACTATAGTCAGCGAATTAAAGGGAGAAAAAATCGACATAATTAACTATTCAGTGGATCCTGAAGAATATGTAGCTAATGCTCTATCTCCGGCTAAAGTATTGTCTGTTTATCCTAACCATGAGGAAAAAGTTGCTTTGGTGGTAGTTCCTGATTACCAACTATCTTTAGCTATAGGTAAAGAGGGACAAAACGCTCGTCTGGCTGCTAAATTAACCAATTGGAAAATCGATATTAAAAGTGAAAGTCAAGCTGCTAGCCTAAACCTCATTCCGGAATATACCGAGGATGAAGATTATGAGGAATATGATGAATTTGCTGAGTATGATGAATTCGCAGAATACGATGAATATGACGAATATGAGGACTACGACGCAGATGCTGAATATGATGAATATGAGGATGAGGAGTATGAAGAGGATACTTATTTAGATGAAGAAGAATATGAAGATACTCCGATTCTTAAAGATGAAGAAGCAGATACAGAAGAAATAGATGATGAAGAAGAATATGATGACGAATACTATGAAGATGATGAGAATTACGAACAAGAACAATACGAAGATGAGTATTATGAAGACGAATATTATGAAGATTCAAGCGAAGAAGTCCTTACTGAACGGGATCGTTCAATGATGAAATATTTTGAGGCTGAAGAAAAAGTCAGTCGTAAAGAAAAGAAAAAGAAGAAGAAAAAGTAGGTGAATAGTATGAAGACACGCAAAATTCCGCTGAGAATGTGTTTGGGCTGTGAGGAAATGAGGCCGAAAAAAGAGCTCATTCGCGTTGTTCGTACACCTGAAGGAACTGTTGAGCTAGATCCTACTGGTAAACGGAATGGTCGTGGCGCATACATTTGTCCACATTTAGAGTGTTTTCAAAGGGCTGCTAAAGGCAAGCGCTTTCAAAAATCCCTAGATGTGGAATTGACACCGGAGGTTTTGGCTGAGCTAGAAAGGAAGCTGGGCAGTTCGTGATTCAAAAAATATATTCATTATTAGGTCTAGCCCGACGGGCAGGTAAAATCACGTCTGGAGAATCTCAAATAGAAGCTATGCTTAAAAAAGGAAAGGGAGAATTGTTAATTCTCGCTGAAGATACTCCTAACATCTATAAAAAATATGGGAAATGGGCTGAAGATTTAGATATACCTGTTTGGGTTGTCGGGAAAAAACAAGAGCTTGGAATTGCTATTGGTCTTTCACCCCGTTCCTGTATTTTAGTTATGGATGAAGGCTTTGCCAAAGCTATATTAAAACTAAGGAGTGACGCCTGGAAAGTATAAATGTGCTGAATTTTTGGGGGTGGTATTTTGAGTATACGTGTACATGAATTAGCAAAAGAGTTAAATTTAAGTAGTAGAGAACTGATGAAACAGTTAGAGAGTGTAGGCATAAAGGTTAAGAATCATTTGAGTACTCTAGATGATGGGGAGGCCAATCGTCTACGTTCCCATGTGCAAAAATCACAGGGAAAAGAACAGGGGGAAGCTCGTCCACAAGGTGAACGTCCTCAAGGGACTCGTCCCCAGGGGGAACGTTCCCAAGGGAATCGTCCACAGGGAAGTCGTCCTCAAGGGGAACGTCCTCAAGGGGCTCGTCCTCAAGGGGAACGTCCTCAAGGGGCTCGTTCGCAAGGAGAGCGTCCTCAAGGGGCTCGTCCTCAAGGGGAACGTCCTCAAGGGACTCGCCCACAAGGAGAACGTCCTCAGAGAAGTCGTCCCCAGGGAGACCGCTCTCAAGGGGCTCGTCCACAAGGTGAACGTCCTCAAGGGACTCGTCCCCAGGGCGAACGTCCTCAAGGTGCTCGTCCACAGGGCGAACGTCCTCAGAGAACTCGTCCCCAGGGCGAACGTCCTCAAGGGACTCGCCCACAAGGTGAACGTCCTCAGAGAACTCGTCCCCAGGGCGAACGTCCTCAAGGGGCTCGCCCACAAGGTGAACGTCCTCAAGGAGCTCGCCCGCAGGGAGAACGCTCCCAAGGAGCTCGTCCTAATAATCGACCCCCGGTAAGTCCAACTTCATCACAAGTTGAGCAACCTCCGAAACGCCAGGTGGATAAAAAGAAATCTCATGGAAGACAAACTGAGCGAAGAAGAGAAACGGAAAAAGAGTTTCGTAATAGAAAAAATAGGAAACAAGGTAAGTCAGCAGCTCCTCGTGAAGTGAAGGATACTGCCCCTAAGCATATAGTTATTCCTGAGTCTATTACTGTCCAAGAGTTAGCATCACGGATGAGTCGGAAATCCTCCGAGATAATTAAGAAATTAATGGACTTCGGAGTAATGGCTACTATTAACCAAGAAATTGATTCTGAAACAGCAGTCATTATTGGTGCGGAGATGGGGGTTACAGTTGAGGTGAAAGTAGAAAAACCCATCACTGTAATCGAGGAAATAGAAGATGATCCTAAGGATCTTCGCCCTCGTCCTCCTGTCGTAACTGTAATGGGCCACGTAGACCATGGAAAAACCTCTTTATTGGACGCTATCCGTGCTGCCAATGTTACCGCATCAGAAGCTGGAGGTATTACTCAGCATATTGGTGCTTATCAGGTGGAAATCAACGGACAGAAAATTACCTTCTTAGATACGCCTGGTCATGAGGCTTTTACTTCTATGCGAGCTCGAGGAACCCAAATTACAGATATAGCGGTCTTAGTTGTTGCATCTGATGATGGTGTAATGCCCCAAACAGTTGAGGCTATCAACCATGCAAAAGCAGCTGATGTGCCTATCATAGTGGCCATAAATAAGATGGATAAAGAGGATGCAAATCCTGAGCGAGTTAAGCAAGAATTAACCGAACATGGTCTAGTAGTAGAAGAGTGGGGTGGGGACACTATAGCTGTTCCCGTTTCCGCTAAAGCTAGAACTAATATTGAACAGCTTTTAGAAATGATCCTCTTAGTAGCCGAAATGAAGGAGCTAAAAGCAAATCCCGACCGAGTTGCTTCGGGAACGGTTATCGAAGCGGAATTAGATAAAGGAAAGGGTCCTGTTGCCACTGTTTTAGTTGCAAAAGGGACATTAAATATCGGAGATGTGATTCTTGCTGGTACTGCTTTCGGTCGTGTTCGTGCTATGGTAGACGACAAAGGTAGACGAGTTAAGAAAGCTGGACCAGCTACTCCGGTGGAAGTGCAAGGTCTTAACGAAGTACCTGATGCTGGAGAAGAATTCCATGTGGTTGAAGATGAAAAATTAGCTCGTCAAATAGCTGAAGCACGGGCCAATGAACGGAAAGCAGAAGAAGCTCGCCAAAGCTCCAAAATCAGCTTAGAAGATCTCTTCGATCGGATCAAAGAAGGGGAAGTTAAGGAACTTAACGTAATCATTAAAGCTGATGTTCATGGTTCTATTGAGGCCTTAAAACAATCATTACTCAAATTATCCACTGACGAAGTTCGAGTTAATCCAATTCACGGTGGTGTTGGTGCTATCACCGAGTCTGATGTAATGTTGGCTTCAGCCTCTAATGCAATTATCATTGGTTTTAATGTGCGTCCCGATACCAATACTAAGGAGACAGCTGAGCTACAAGGAGTGGACATACGACTCTATCGTGTTATTTACGATGCTATTGAGGATATTAAAGCAGCCATGAGTGGTATGCTCGATCCGGATTATCGGGAAGTTGTTCTTGGGCGAGCAGAAGTTCGTCAAGTTTTCAAAGTTCCGAAAGTAGGCTCTGTTGGCGGAAGCTATGTCACTGATGGAAAAATTGTAAGACAGTCCAAAATACGGGTTATTCGTGACGGAGTTGTGATCCATGAAGGGGAAATGGAATCTCTCAAGAGGTTTAAAGATGATGCCAAAGAAGTGCCAGAGGGCTTTGAGTGTGGTATCGGTATAGCCGGGTTCAATGATATTAAAGAGGGAGATATCTTCGAAGCCTACATCATGGAAGAGGTGCAACGAGAAATATAATAACCCCCTATGGAGGGAAGTCATATGGCTAAACACCGTTCAAATAGACTTGCAGAAAGTTTGAAACAGGAAATATCCCAAATGATTCGGGAAGAGTTAAAAGATCCCCGGATCGGTTTTGCAACTGTTACTAGTATAGAAGTAGCAGATGACTTGAGCCACGCAAAGGTCTATGTCAGTGTTCTGGGTGACGCTCAAAAAGCGCAAGAAACTATCGATGCTCTCAAAGGAGCAACTGGTTTTGTTCGCACTGAGATCGGCAAACGGATCCGCCTGCGCCATGTACCGGAAATTGTGTTCAAATACGATAACTCTATTGAGTATGGGGCTCATATTACCCGACTCTTACGGGATGTACAAGGGGAAGGCCAAGACGAGGGTGAATCTGATGATGAATAAAATTG
>JAAZLD010000226.1 GCA_012799495.1 Desulfitobacterium sp.
AACTTAACCGAATTCAACTACCACTATCAATGGTAAATAAAATAGGGAAAATGTCATTGGTTGTTTATTGGTAAAAATTTTTACACTTAATGGTAACTAATCTCGAATAGGAGAATATCTTGAATTAAAAGGAAAATATAGGTAGGAGGGACTCTCTATGAACCTCTATACTCCAGGCAACCCTTATGTTAGACCTGGCACTTCTTGGCCCCGATCACCAAAACCTTACCAAGGGTTTAATCAACCTGGACAGCAATTTACCAAGCCTGTCCCCCAAGGCCCTCAATATACCATTCAACCGCAACAGCTGCCGCAACCTCAACCGCTCCAGTCAGCATCTCTTCCTCAGACTCAAAACAATGGTAATAGTGAGTTTGTGGACTTTCTTCGCCAGCAAGGATTGCATTTAGCCCAAAAATACGGCCCCTATATCATAAGAGAAGTTGGCACACCCATAATCAGAACCGTAACCCCTCAAATAGCAGAAAAACTGGCTCCACCTCTGGCGGAAAAAGTAGTTCTCCCCTTAATCACCAGAGTAGGCTTTCCCATAGCTAGACGAGTAGGCTTACCAATCCTTAAAAAAGTGGGAGGAGTAATTTTAACCCGCATGGGCCTCTAAACAAAAAAAAACGGCACTTACGTACCGTTTTCTTAAAACACATTCCCTCTATGCTTAATTATATTTCTTATCCCTTTCCTCCTTTAAATTCTGGTAAGGGCATCCCTAAAATACCCAAGTAATGAATTGCTTCCCGCAAGAGATGATCTGCTAGTAAAGGAAGAATCAATGAGCGCAACCTGCAACAGAGAATCCCTTCTGTCCCAACAGCTTTATATTGTTTGAATGCTTCAGTTAAAGCAATAGTTTCATTAGTGATTCTATGCAGGTTGGGCAGTTGGACTTGATTGCTAAATTGACTGAGGAGGCGTTCATATTCCTTGGCATACTCTTGAGCAGTTTTAATCCAGTCCTTTTCTTGGGGATCAAATAAGTGGCTCATAACTTCTGCATGCTCCATCATTATATGATCCCAGAACTTTTGCATTTCCACCATATAATGAGTGGGATCCATCTGATGGCAGCTCTTTAAGCTTTGGATTTGTTTTTTATACATTTCTGTTTCTTCTAGTTGGTGGTGATAAATAGAGGGGAAATTCCAGCTAAAGATATTACAACATTTGATTTCTTCTAGAACTTTTTTTGTAAAATCGTATAAGGCACAAGCACATGAATAAGCCTTTTCGTTCAAAGCTTTAACCTGTTCCACAACTGCCTGATCCCAAGGTGGGGGAATTAGTTCAGGATTGTGACCATGTCCAGGGTTATGACCATGTTCGAACCCATCCTCCATCCCAGGGCCGTGCATATGGTCCTGTCCATGTCCATGCCCCCCACATCCACAGCCACAATGACCTTTGGCAGGACGTAAATTCATTGTGTCCACAGTTAGTTGGGTAGCAATAGGTATACAAGTTAAGTCTTGGGTTTTTTCTTCTGCTCTAAGGGTCATATTAGTGAATAATTCCCCTGACTTCAGGACTTTGGCACTAATCTTTCCATCAGCTAAGCAAATAGCTTCGTGGAGGATCTTCTCAAATTGGCATTTGAAACCATCAGCTTCCTGGATGAGCATTTGATCTTTACCCATGAAGCCACTTTCTAAAAAGATCATATGCTCTTTCATGATTCTTGCCCAAAATAGATGCAGTTCTAAGGATTGGCGCACAAACTCTTCGGGCATTGGCCAGTTATGCATAAAGGCAACTCCTTTCTATGCCGCAAAATAGGTATAACTTTTCTGCCACAGCATATTCAGTTGGTACCTTTGAAGGTACCGAAAAAAGCATCCTTTTTTATCCAGAGGCTCACACTAAGGTGATCCAAAGGTTCACAATACGGGGGCCAAAGAAATACTCCCCTTGGGGAAATCTGATTTATCTCAGAAATCCTCAAAGGGGAGTATATGTGTTTTTGTGTTTTTGATTTGTGATTTTATTTTTATCTTCTTATACCTTTCCTTATCTTATCCCTTATTAGATTCGGTTATATTTATAGGTTTTCCCGTTGAGTTTTATCACCTAGGAGTTTGGAGCCCTCTAATACTATCTACTGATTAAGCCTTTAACGATGGCATAGGCTGCCTCCGCTCTAGTTACCATTTCCTTGGGTTGGAAGTTCTCTCCTTCAACATTCATGATCCCTAAGCCTTTTACCAAAGCTATATAGCCTAGGCTACCTTCACTAAAGTTTGCTGCATCCTCATAAGGTACTTGGAACATTCCTTCCACTTGAGCCACTTTTTCCAATTCGAGCATCCGGATAATGATTTTAGCTAAGAGCTCCCGATTAAGCTGATCTTTGGTGGTTAATTTTTCTTGCAACCAGCCTAGCTTTTGAGCTTCTTTGATTAAATCTTCATCAGACATGTTTTCAACGCCATAGACCCCATTTTTAGCTATGAACATTGCTCTGAGAAGGGAACCGAGAGTAATGTTTTCAGCGGGACGGAACTTATCATCGTACTCACCAAAGGCTCCTGCTTGCCCTAAGAGTTTGATCTCTTTTTCCGCAAAGTTTCCTTCAATATCGTTAAAGGTATATGGTCTAGGCTGCTCTTTGATAGGTTTCCCTTGCCAATCTAAGAATTCACCTGTTGTCCCATCGATCATATTGGAGACTTTGCTGTTATTCTCCATTCTTGGCTCATAAACTAAGCGAATTTCTCCAGGCTTACCGTCTTTACTGATTTGGACATATTTTAACTCCAGAGGTCTACCTTTCAGAAAAGCATTTTCCCCTTGGGCCTGAGTTAAGATGCCAGCTAAAGAAGGAAAGCTTACAGAGGCAAAATCCATATAGTAAGCAGTGACTTTCCCAGTCTTACTATCTACGGAAACATTAAAACCATTAGTAGGAACAGGAGTATCATTAACAATCCTTACATAACGGAAATCGTGGTTAATTTGATTTTCCGGATAAGTTTGGCCATTATCTAGCTGAGAGTATTTTACTTGTTGGAAACGGTTAGGCTGAATTTTCTTTAGGAAGTCCTCGGCAATTTTCTGAGCTTCTGCTCTAGTAAGAGATTTTTTTCCTTGCTCCTGATTAGAGCTGTAAATATTAAAATGCAAGACCTCGCCAGTAACGGCATTTACAGTAGCATAAATGGAGTTATATCCACTTTCATCTCCATCTTCACTAGTCCAATCTAAGGACCAAACTCTTTGAGGAGCGTAACCATAATTAACACTTAAATTTGCATAGCGAAGAACTAAATTCTCAGGAATTTCGATCCACTTTTTCAGACTGGCAATGGCTTGTTCCTGAGTAATGAGCTTAGCTGTTTCATCAACTTCCGCTTGCTCTTGGGGACTTAATTCTTCTTTAGCTGCCACTCCATCATTGCCAAGGCCACCTCTTTCAATGCCGTTACCAGAATATAGCCATTCCCCAGCCTTTAGCTTAAAGGGTTCTCCTGTTAAAGCATCGATCATGCCACCAAAGGATGCATCGCTTAATTTATAAATGACCTTGGCACTGTTTTTCGCCTCATCTTGTGCACTGCTGTCTAAAATTCTCACATCTGGCTTGAGGAAATATTGCCGCTCTAAGAGACCTTTTTCCGTAAATACTTCTTGAGCTTTTACTTTATCGATGGCTTTAGCCGGTGAGGGGATACTTTCTTTACTCCATTTCAGAGAATACCCGGTGATAGTGCCATCATAGGCATTGACATCAACAGATACCCCATTGGTGGGAAAAGGTATCCCATTAACTACCCGATACCAATTGATTTTATGAGAGTTATAGCCATAGCCGATGACAGGAACTAGTTGACTGCTTTCGGCTTCTAGTTGGAGCTCGTTCATCCGCTCAGGAAGAAGGGACTTGACTAGTTTTTCCGCAATCACCTTTGCTTCTTCGTAAGAATATTTAGGGGTATCCCCTTTTAAATAGCCATCCCTGGGAGCATAACTGCTCATATAGATAATTTCCCCACTGACAACATCCACTTGAGCGTTAAAGCTACCTCCATTATCTTTAGGGTTCACCCACTCTAAAGACCAAGTTTCCCGATCATTAACCCAGTTGTAACCGGATGTAAATTTTGTATGTTCTTTCGGGATCTCAAAATGCTTTTTAACCAGGTTAATAGCTTCTTCTAAAGTAATCTTCTTTTCTGATATAAGAAGATTCCCGTCTGCAGGGGCATCTTGGGCCTCACTTATTGCCCTCTCAGCAAATCCACCTATTGAAACACCCTTTGCTGGATTTGGTTCCGTAGCAGTAAGGGTCAATGGTAGAGCACTTTGTACCAGTAAGGCAAGAGCAACTGGTACAGCTAGCTTGCTCATTATTTTTCTTTTTTTCATTTTATTACCTTCTTCCTTATAAATATCTCTTGTTTAATAAGACGAGGAAATACCTTCCTTTATGACGGTGGAAAAGTAACTTTCTCAAAATTAACAATTTAGTAGACGTGATTCATTTTTCAAAACATTTATAATAATCAGAAGGAGATTTCTTCTCCTTGCCGAATATTAAATATATACAAAATATTGTTGCAATACTCCTTGCAATAATCCATGCACTATTCCAAAGGAAGGGGTGGAAATATGAGTAGAGGCGTTTGGGTTCTTTCTGTTCTTTTGGCTAGTGTAATTTTGCTAAGTTATTGGA
>JAAZLD010000227.1 GCA_012799495.1 Desulfitobacterium sp.
AGTTTTTTGATTTTGCTGAGCCAGTCTCAATTCTGCTTCTCTTTCAGCCTCTTCCTGAGCTAAAAGAAGTTCTTCAGCAGCAGCTAAAGGCACTGGCTGGAGTTCCTGTTCTAGCTGTAAAGTGTCCTCTTGTACTTTACGCTTACGCATACGATAAAGAACGAAGATAAAGGCTAAGGCTAGGATAGCCCCAATGGCCCATTCTATATATCTACGCATTTGCTCTTTACGTGCTTGTTCTGCTAGGGCCTCCTCTGTTGCTAAGAGATTTGTTTTATCAAAGGGCAGGGCAGCTACTTGAAGCTGATCTCCACGTTCTTCTCGATCGATTCCAGCGGCGGCTTCTACAATAGCTTCGATCTGGGGTAATTGTTCAAAGCCTATCTTATCTTCATCTACTAGAACTGAGACGGAGAGACGTCTAATATCACCCTGATTCCTAATTATTTCTTCAGTAGTTTTATCTACTTGATGATTTATAGTATCGGAAGTTTTTTCTGATTGAGAAACGATTCCATCTCCATCCACTGCTTCATACCCGGGGACATTAGTATCCACCCCTGGTACAGTGCCTCCTGGATAGGCATTAATAGTATTTTCGGAAGTATGGGATTCACTGATAATGGCACCAGGCCCATGAGTTTCAATATTGGTTTTAACTTGGTCAAAATCCAAAATCGCATTTGCTCTCACTACAGTACTTCCATGGCCAAAAGCCCGATCCAGCATGGATTGGAGGGATTTACGGATGTTCTCCTCTATCTGATTCTGGAGTTCAATCTGACTGGCAGTCATCTTTTCCGGAGAATCTGTTTCTTTGAGAACATCAGATAACAAATTACCATAGGTATCGCTAATCGTTACATTCTCTAACTGCAGACCTTCCACGGAGGCTGACAATAGATTAGCGATTGCCCGAACCTGATCCTCTGTCATCTGGGTATCTGGAGCTAGTTTTAAAAGTACGGCAGCTGTAGTGTCTTCTTGCTGCTCAGCAAAAAGAGTTGGTTCTGGCATGGCTAACTGAACATCAGCATATTCCACACCAGAGAGGGTGGTAAGTGCATTCTCAATCTCGGTCTGCAGACCAAGAATATAACGCAATCGTCGATCGGACTCTGTTTCCCCTACTCGCATTTTGTCGAGACTTTCACTCCAGCTGAATTTGCTACCTTGGGGTAAACCTTCATTAGCTAATGCTAAGCGTATTTCTGCTGCTTCTTTTTCCGGCACCAGAATGTTTCTTCCGTTATTTTCTAGCTTATAATTTACTTTCATTGCCTTAAGCTCAGCCGTAATTTCCCCTGCTTCTGCATCAGATAAATTTTTGAAAATAGTCACATAACTAGGATTACTAGCCATGATTAGAAGGGAAATGAGGGCAATGGCTACTACTAGAGGAGCGGCAACGGTTATGATCTTTTGTGGGCGAGATAATTTCCCCCAAAATTTCTGTATAGATTCTTTGAATTCAGCCCACGAAAAATTCACAAAAACGCTCCTCCTTTCTACTTAAAATAATAAAATAATACCTCTAAATTAAATTATATCTTCAAAATATTGGCACAAAAATTTCTAAAATTAGATATTCTTTTATATGCATTAGCGATAATAAAATCTACTTATTACCTACTTATTACCCATTTATTACCCACTTATTACCTTTTATTTACCCCCACAAGAATTCCCTTGTAGACGTAAAAACTATTAGGAGCAGGAATTAGACCTGCATTCTCATCATTTCATGATAAGCGTCAATTACTTTATTGCGAACTTCTACAGTTAAAGACAAAGCTATACTCGCCTTTTCCATGGCAATTACAGCAGTGTGCAAATCCTGAATTTGTCCTGTGGCTAAGCCGACACTTGCTACTTCTGCTTCTTTCTGAATAGCATCGACCTTTTGTAAGGCATCTTTGAGAAAAGCCCCAAAATCCTCCCCTACTTTTTTAGCACCACCTTGGGTATTAGCACCCTTCTCTTCTAAGGTGGGCTTTGCAGTAGCATTTAAAGAAGGATTAAGGTTCCCCAGGTTCAAAGCTCCTATGGAATCTATGGCCATTTAGAATCACCCTTTCCCGATTTC
>JAAZLD010000228.1 GCA_012799495.1 Desulfitobacterium sp.
AGATTCCTAAACATCTTTGGAATAGAATACTCCGCAAACAACTACAAATTAATGAAAAGGATTTCTGGAGTGGCCTTTAGAGTGTTTCTTTAGTTGGTACTATTTCCTGACAAAATGATACCATAGGGTTTTCTGGAATTTGACCGATTCGACAAAGGTTCTAAATATGTGATGATAGTAGTCAAGTACTTCGGATAAATTTTTATCCTTACTTTTCTAAATACTCTTTCAGCAAATAATAATAGCCTCAGCGAAACCTGAGGCTATTTTTTTCACCTAACATGCTATATTTCTAAGTAAGTTCTCTTAATATTGAACTTACGAATTAGAACTTACTAATTATACTTCACTCAATTCTTTACCTGTAATTGTCTTAAACAATTCTTGAGATTTCTCTTCGTCTAATTACTTTCAATGTAATTATTCAAGGCTTGTATTTTAGCGGAATCAAGGATATAAATCTCATACCATCGTTATTCACCACTCGTTTTGTACCATCTAAAATCCTCGGCCCTAAATATATTTGTATTCTTGGGATATCTATACTCATAGAGAGTGGAACCGTCAGCAGATAAGGCGAGAGCATTTAAGCCGTTATTGGCTTGAATGGCCTTATTCCAAGAGAAAATTGTTGGCCCATCTTTCGTAATCTCTTTTCGTACTCTATTATCTGCTGGTCCGGCTTCAATATAGGCAACTTGAGGATCATTGGCTTCTACTGCAAGAACTGTAACCTGTTTACCTTCTTTAGTGGTATAACTCATCCATCCGACAGTTTTTATGACATCTTCTGATTTTTCGATACGCACAGAAACAGGAGCTCTCCATAAAAACGAAGACTTAGTTGAAGTAACTGTCCTTAGTCCGATATCTGTATCAAAAATGTAAACCTTACCCCAACCCAAGTCCACATCTCCTAGTAGAGTTTGATTCTTACCAACATCTGAATGGGCTTTAGCCGCCGCTAGCGGAGTAAACCTATAATCGCTAAATAAGAATAAAGAAGAAAGGATGACCACAAAAAATATTATCAAGGCAATTGCCTGCTTCCTTTCCCTCACCTTCCTAACCTCCCAACCTCCCAATTATTCCTCTAGTATTCAGAATAGAACTCTGCACTATGAGCGATCCATTTATCTAGCCCAAAATATCTTCTAAAGCCATCTCTAAGTCCGGAAATTTAAACTTAAAGTTCGAGTTAAGGATTTTCCTTGGGACCGCTCGCTGGCCATGGAGCAGCATTTCTGCCATTTGGCCTAAAGCGATTTTTAGCAAAAACTCCGGTACTGGAAACCAGGAGGGCCTTCTGAGAACTTTCCCCAGGACTTTGCAAAAATCTTTCATCTTAAGAGGATTTGGTGCTACAGCATTGATGGGGCCACTAAGTTCCTCATGTTTCACTATGAATCTGATCATTCTCACTAAATCATGGATATGAATCCAAGGCAGATATTGATTTCCCTTACCTAAGGGACCACCTAGGAAGAATTTAAAGGGTAAAGCCATTCTATTTAGTGCCCCTTCTTTACCCAAAACAACCCCAATCCGCATGGTCACTACTCTG
>JAAZLD010000229.1 GCA_012799495.1 Desulfitobacterium sp.
AAATTGCCCTTAAAAATGAACGTCGTAGGGAAAGCCTTGCATCTATGCGTCGAGAAGTTAAAGATGAATATCAACATCAGCAAAGTTTGGAGTAAATGAAAGGAGATCCTTTGGATCTCCTTTCAGACTGTAAACAGGGAGCTGTAGCAGCAGAGGTTTGGCTCAGCTCAATCTTTCCTGCAATTCCTTTCTAAAAATATCCTTGGGGAAGTAGCGGCCGGGACATTCGGTGGCGGCTCCAGGGACTTCTCCGTGGAATTCTACATCTTCGTATTTAAGGTGATAGGCATGGATAAGGGATACTACTTTGTCTAGGAGTCCGTTGAGCTGGGCTTCAGGAACAACATCATTCTGACTGAAGTTTCCGACTAGGCAGATTCCGATACCGATAAAGTTCCGATGTCCTGCTATACAGTGGGCTCCTGGTCTGTAAAGGGGTCTACCTTCTTCACAGCGACCATCAGGGAGTATGACAAAGTGATAGCCTATGTCACTCCACCCTCGAGTTAGGTGCCATTCTCTGATCATGGCAGCATTGACAGGGAGAGTGAGTTTCCCTCTTTTGACCTTAGTGGGACTGGCTGAGTGATGGATGACGATTTTTTGCCAATTCATTTAGCTCTCTCCTTTCACTTCCAGGACGGCGATGACTTTGGCAAGTTCCATGATACTTGTGCTAAGTTCGTTGAGCTTTCTTTCAATGCGGACTAAGAGATAGGCGCTGACAGCTATGGGAAAGCCGAAATTACCCACAAGATTAAGGATCTCTTCCATAGTCTCATCCTCCTTTCTTTTTAGGGTTTTGACTATAATCTGGGACATTGCCTTTAATGTACTTTAGAGGGGGAGTACCCCCCTCTAAAGTATGTTTTTTAGGGAATAAGGTGTAGTATCTGTGGTTGAATATCTAGGGATGATTCTTCCTGATAGGTAGATGGACGAAATTCTAGGCATCATAGAGGTCTTCGGTGATTGTCTCGACGATTTTAACGTCTTTTTTGGCGACAGGGTGGCCGGCAGTGTTAGAGAAGACATTTTTACTAATGATCAGATCCATAACACTTTCGATCTCAGCAGGAGTCAGGTCTTCTTTTGGGTCAGCTAGGGTGATAGTCATACTTCCACCTAGGTTGGTTTCAAAGACCATCCGCAAAGTGCGTTTAGTTGTGATAGACATATTCTTACACCTCCATTCTTATGGTTTTTTGGGAGTAGTTGATTGGGTAGTTTTTACTCGTGGTTAGCTTATTCTTCGATGAGGTCGATACGGTTATCCCGACGGATGCTATACACTGGGTACTCCTGAAGGCTATAGAGAGCTACAGCAACATCATAAACATCCTGATCAGAGGCATTGCTTCGCACATTGTTGAAATACCTTTGACGAATTTTGGGTAAGCCATGTTCATCCAATCCCACTTCGCAAGCAACTACTAGGACAGAGTTGAGAGGAGTTGCGATAACAGCCATGTTTTTCACCTCCTTCTTAGAATTTAGAACTTTGCTCTCGGTAAGAGTTTCAGGTATCTGGGCCTATAATATCGGCCTGAAATATCGGCCTGAAACATCAAAAGCAGCCGGCCCTGCCGACTGCTTTTTCAGGAGAATTCCCTACTGATTTCGGGCAGGAAAAACCAGTAGAGAAGTGTTCCCCTGCCCGAGAACATAAGTTCTAGTTATAGTTTATATTTGGTCCAATAATCTGTCAATGGTTTTTCCGAAAGTTGGTAATAATTTATTACTTAACCTAGTTTGCGTCTTAGGAATCGCTTATCTTCCCAGTCTTGCTGAACCCTGGCAATATCCTCTTTTGTGCGTACATTTTGGTTATGCCAATTCCGTAATATTCCCAAGACATAACCCATATGGCGATGATCACCCATGACAGCATAGCGTAAGGCCTCGATAAAGATGTCTTCTGTATAGCCTAAACGGACAAAGAGCATTAGCCCGTCTTCCTGGTAAGGGGTTAGAGGTTGGCCTATTTCTTTTTCCCAAAGCTCTCTAAAGGTTTTGCCGATCTCAGATTTAGAGGGTTTAGAGGATTTAGTCTGTTCAAAAGGTTCTATGTGCTTAGTGGAGTTGGCTGAATTGGTGGAATGAAAGGATTTAGTGAGTTTGGAGAGTTTGGTACTTTCTCGAATTTTAGGATCTTGAATATTAAGCAACTCATTATATCTTTGTTCGTTATT
>JAAZLD010000230.1 GCA_012799495.1 Desulfitobacterium sp.
AACCCAGCCTTTGGAAGGGGTAGTTTTGGGAAGTTCTATGGTTTTACCCACACTGCAAATTCCTAAATTTAATCCGGTTACTTTTATTTCTGTATCTATACCTTTAGCATTATTGATTCTTAGCAATGATGCAGCAGTGGGGTTAGGGGCTTTGGAACAAAATAAATATCACCCCCCTGTTAATAAAGTAATTACCTTAAGTGGGATTTTTTCAATTGTTACTAGCTTTTTTGGTGGACAATCGGCTAATGTTGCAGGGATGATGTCAGCTATTTGTTCAGATGAAGAAGCTGGTCCCCGGGAACAGCGCTATATGGGGGCTCTAGTTTCCGGTGTTCTTATCCTTTTTTTCGGTCTTTTTGCTTGGAAGTTAGTTCCTTTAATTCAGGCATTGCCCAAGGCTTTTACCTCTTTATTGGTGGGGTTTGCTTTATTAGGGGTTTTCGGAAATAGCTTATCAAGTGGTTTTTCCAACCCCAAGATGAAGTTAAGCGCTGGGCTAACTTTTATTATTGCTCTTTCTAACATTACTATTGCTAATATAAGTGCACCAGTTTGGTCTTTGTTAGTAGGAACAATAGTCGCTAGGTTAGTAGAAGATGTGAAGTAAAATAGTAAATTAGGGAAAAGATTTAGGAGAAATGGAGGATTGTTCGAGTTTTAATAAGATTGTATAATTTAGGAAGGAAATTCCCAAGTTGTGTAGAAAATTATGAATAGTCTTATAATAGTTAAAACAAAGGTAGGTGAGATTCATCGAGTTAACAGTATTAATATTGATCATCCAAGGAATTCCAGAACAAATTGCTTTACTTACTTTAGCTTGTGCAATTGCTAAACTTCCTTTTAAATGGAAGGAGATGCTAATCATGGGAGTCATCATGGTGATTGCGGTTAGAATTATTAGAAGTTTATCATTTCTACCTTTTGGTCTTCATACTATTGTACTTCTTTTATTGGTATTTTTGTTTTTGGTTTTTAGTGGTAAAGCAGATGTTAGCATGGCCTTAATAGCCAGTATAGGTAGTTTTTTTGCCCTAATTATTTATGAGGTATTATCAGTGACCCTTATAACAGAGTTTACCAAAATAACTCGTGATATTTGGTATTCTAATGAATTCTTAAGGATCTTATTTGGTTATCCCCATATAATCCTGCTGTTTGCAACGGCCTTTATTGTTAGAAAGAGAAGAGGGATAGCTTGAATAGTTTAGAAAAAATGAGTCTCAAGCTTACATATTCACTGACTAAAGACCTTGATTATGATGAGGAAAAAAGAGAGATTATTACATATGCTATCGAAACTATTTTACTTACTATTCTTGGAAGTAGCTTATTATTATTATTTGCCTTTTTATTAAATGTGCTTAAACCGGCTATTATTGCAGGTGTATCTGGAATGTTTCTACGGCGAGTCTCAGGAGGTTTTCATTTTAATACACCGTTTAAATGTCTTTTCTTTGGCGCGACGGTATACACATTGCTGGGATTAGCATCTCAAAAAATTGTGGAGCTATCTTCTTTTGGAGCTCCTATCCTCTGGATAGTTTTAGGAATTGCTTTCATATTGATAAGCATCCTTGCTCCTGTAGATAGCCCAAGTAAGCCTATTCATTCTAATGTACTTAAAAGGAATTTAAAAATTGCATCTATGGGTTTGATTTTACTAGCCTTTCTTATAATCATTCTTTCACCGGATCAACTGTTAAATGTCAGCATGTGCCTGGGAGTACTATATCAATCCTTGACCTTGCTGCCAGTATTTAATCAGTGGGGAGGTGAATGAAGTGAAAAAGACTATCTTCACTGCTCTAGCCACATCATTGATGGTATTGGCCAGCGCAACATCAGTATTTGCTTGTGCCTTTTGGTCGTACCAACCAAAGACTCCTAAGTCCTTGCAGAAATAATCATTTTACTTAAAGAGAAGCTGGGTTTCTCCCAGCTTCTCTTTAAAAGCTTACTTGAAGTAATATAGATTCATTCTTCTTTAATAAATACAGGTTCTAGGGTAGGGACTTGCTCGGCTTCATAAAAAGGGGGATAAAATGAAGACTATCCTATCTAATCGCTCGATAATTCAATCCACCCTATTTAATATCACCCTCAGTGTCTTTATTATTGTTATTATTTTAATGATTTTTTTTGGTCAGAGTTTTTGGCAAAAAGAATATTTGAGGCTTGATTACCAGCTCTTAAATATGGCCTATAATGTAGAACGAAAAATTAGCTCTCATAAAGCTTTACCCCAGGGAGATTCCGTTTTACCAGACTGGCGTAAGATCGATATTCTTGAAAGGACCATAAGGCCAATCTTAGAGGAACATGAATCTTATAATATTGTTTATTATGATCGAGCTACCGAGTGGCTAGTTACGGGAAAATGGGGAAAAGCCTATCTGAAGTCGTCAGATATTCTACCTGCTTTAAATAAAGTTCATGAAGTCCAACATGTTAGTATAGGAAATATAAGCTTAGTAAGTGTTCCTGTATATCAGGATGGGGTTTGCATTGGATTTGTTTGGTCCTATGCTGAAAAGCCCGAATTTGAACTATCTTCCTTTGCTAATATTAGTACCTTTTTTATACTTATGTTCGCTCTCTTGGCAATTATTATTTTTATGATTAGAAAGTACATGAAAAAGATCCAGGAACGTTTAGAAGAATTCTCAGATATTATTTTTCATAATAGCGAAAGGTTAGAATGGAGTTTTCAAGGGTTGCCAGAGTTAGAACCGATTTTCAATAAGATCACTGCCTATACTGATGAATTAAACCACATAAACAAAGAACTTGAGAGTTCTCAGCGAAAAATAACCCAAATCATGGAAGGGATCTCCGATGGTTTGTTTTCTATCGATAAGGGTATGCATCTACTTTATTATAATGATGTAACAAGGGAAATCTTGGGTAAAGATGGTGAAGAATTGGCAGGCAAGAATTTAGCAGAAGTTATACCCGGATTTTCTAACTCCAAATACGAAAAAGCCCTTAAAACAATTCTTCGAAATAAGGAAAAGTCCACTTTTGAAGAAGTAGAGTCTCCTTTGGATCCTGGGATTTATTATCATTTTAGTGTATATCCTTTTGAAGAAGGAGTAACTCTCTTCTTTCGGGATATTACCAAATTAAGAAAACAACAAGCCCAAATGGATCGCCTGGAGAGACTTAATCTGATTGGACAATTAGCCGCGGGAATTAGCCATGAAATTCGCAATCCTCTTACTACTGTGAAGGGATTTCTCCAATTGCGGAGCATAAAGACAGAGGATCCTAAGGAAAAGGAACATTGTGATCTGATGATTTCTGAGATTGATCGGGCTAATACTATAATAAGTGACTTTCTTTCTTTAGCTAAAAGTCATGATGGAGAGTTGCGAAAAGAGGGTGATCTTAATCAACTAATCTATCGCATTTTCCCTATGATTCAAGC
>JAAZLD010000231.1 GCA_012799495.1 Desulfitobacterium sp.
CGCTTTTTTGAATGTATTCAATGGTTTTTTGAATAAGGTCTACAGTGTCAAGCCCCAAAATATCCATTTTTATAAGACCAAGTTCCTCTAAGTCTTTATAACTAAGTTGCGTAATGACCCTGCCATCTTTTTGCCTAACGTGTAATGGGATGACTTCCGCTAGTTTTTTAGATGAAATCACCATACCACAAGGGTGAACACCAACGGATTTGTTTCTTCCAGAAATTTCTTTGGCACCTGCTATAATTGGTTTCCAAAAATCGTCACTTGTAGCGGTTCTAAAATCTGCTGCTTCTGAGTAGCGATCACTATTAGGGTTATAAATGTCCTCAATGGTGCAAGGCTCACCCTCTACGTCAGGAGGGATAAGGCTTGTGATTTTGTTGGCTTGGGCAAAAGGCACCTCATAAATGGTACACATTGCCTTAAAAGCACCCTTAGCAGCAAGAGTATTGAAAGTAATAATATTAGCAGTGTTTTCTTTCCCATACTTTTCTGTAATCATTTCAATAACACTATCACGACAAATAGTGTTAAAGTCCGAGTCAATATCAGGATTAGACCCTGCTTTAATTACTTCAATTTTTGCAATTTTTTTCTGAATCATAATACGCTTACTAACTCCCTCAACAAAAACACAATTAATACATTTTATCAATAAATACGACGCTTTTAGAACTTGTAAAAAGTTTTATCTTAGTGAAGCACTCTTAATTCTATTTAATTTTGATAATGCTTTAACAAGTCCTATTTCTAGGCAAATGCGTTGATCTCCCCCGATAATAATTTGTGTTAAAGCATTTCCTACTTCTTCTAAAATAACAGTGATTCCTTTTATCCCATAAAGTTTTTTTACTACTTCTGTAGGGTTTTCGATAGGTAAATTTCCGATAAGTTCTGCTTCTACTTTAGAAGCAAAAAGCAAGAGGTTTCTGAAATCTTCAAATGTTTGTTCACCAAGGTCTCTTAAAGATACTCCGCTGTTTGCTGCCTCGCTTAAAGCGGAAAGTATTTCACTTGCGGAGTAATTGGAAAAACCATTTATTATCTTGTCTCCATAACTTGCACTACTTTCCCCAGATTCGCCTATGCCCTCAAGAGCCGTTAGAGTGTCTCTAACACTACCCCTGCCTAGCCTGATAGCATCTTGTAGTGCTTCATCCGAGATTTCTAATTCTTCTCTTTTTTTAATTCTTTGTAAATAATCAAACATTTGTTCATTAGGAACGAGTGAGAATTTTCTTGATTGAACTCTGGATAGAATTGTTTCTGGAACTTTTTCAATTTCTGTGGTGCAGAAAATAAATAGTGCTGGCATTGTTTTTTCTTCGAGGGGGATTAGTAATGCTTCGAATCCTTTACCTTGTTTGAGGTTGTGTATTTCATCAATGATTATTACTTGTCTTTTAACTGGAACGCTTAATCTTGCTTGTTGTACGAGTTCTCTAATGTCATCAACACCTGATTTTTGGGCGACACTTAAATAAGTTACGCCAATTTGTGTTCCCTTGTCAATTGATAAACATACGTCACACTTGTTACAAG
>JAAZLD010000232.1 GCA_012799495.1 Desulfitobacterium sp.
ACTTCCTCATCTCCTTCTTTAACATAGGCATTAGCTTCACACATTATCTTTACCTCCTTCTCAATGCTAAAAAAAGCCATGGAGGAACCTTAGTATAATAAGGGTGAGACCTCCATGGTCTTAATAATCCATAAGATATGCAATTTACGATAGTTTACTATTTTTAATATTCTCCACTTGCTGAAGATTTCCTTCTTTCCTTTTTACATGTTTAGTTTTAATAGGGAATTTTTGACCCAGGCATCTTCTCAAGCAACGGGATTACCAATGGCTTCATTTACTGTAGTTATAAGTCATTCGGAAATTGACTGGAATTGATTAAAGTAAAATTTATAAGGGCTTGAGGGCTATTGCAAGATGAAATATTTATCCTCTTGCAGTAGCCTTATTATCTTGGGATTGAAAAAAAGTCGAATATAGTAGATGATTAAAGAAAGGTATGGTACGGGAAAAGAAATGTCTAGTAGCGTGAGGAAAGAGGTGTTATTAATGGGTGGAAAGGAAATAATTAAGTATAGCTATCGGGAGGTTTTACAAGGAGATTATAAATGGCCCATTTTTGTCGCTAGTACTTCCCAAGGTCTTTCTATGTTAAAGATCGGGGAATTGGAAGGGCTTAAAGAAAAGCTATTTTCCTGGGTAAAACGTTGGGTGCCAGAAGGAGAAGTCCTCTTTGAATGTGATAGGTTTCATGAAGACGTATATGCACAATTAGAAGAATATTTTGCTGGCAAGCGTCAGGAATTTACCCTTCCCTTAGACGATCGGGGAACAGATTTTCAAAAAAGGGTCTGGGAAGAATTGCGGAAGATCCCTTATGGCACAACTTGTTCTTATGGGGACATTGCTGAAAAAATAGGTAATCCCAAAGGACCTCGGGCTGTGGGTTTAGCCAATAACCGTAACCCCATTGCCATTATTACACCATGCCATCGGGTAGTTGGGAAATCAGGAAGTTTAGTAGGGTACGCCAGTGGTTTAGATCATAAGGAGCGGCTCTTAAAACTAGAAGGGGTAAACTTCTAAGGGAAAAAGTAGATTTTATAACGGGATTATATTTAGCTAAGAGTGATTTATACAGAAGATAAGCCAAAGGATCATGTAAATCCTTAATATGATAGATTCAAATATGATAGATTCTAAAATGATAAATTCTAATATGGGATAAATTTTAATACGTGGTAAAATTACTAAGATGATGTACATTGCTAAATGGAGGAAATAAGTTTGGGTGAAAATAACCAGGTTAACCGGAAATTCAACTGGCAAAATGGAGAAAAACGTTATAACAGTTTCAATCAACATTTACGACAGAAGTTTGGGGAAAAAGTTATTCGAGTATCCTTAGATGGCGGTTTCACCTGCCCCAATAGAGATGGCCTTGTGGGGCGAGGGGGCTGTATTTATTGTAGTGCCCGAGGGTCAGGAGACTTTGCTGGTGCCAAGGAAAAAACTATTCCTGAACAATTTCAGCAAATAAAGGAAAATATCATAAAAAAATGGCCTAAAGCTAAATACCTAGCTTATTTCCAGGCTTACACTAATACTTATGGACCTGTGGAAAAACTACGGGAATTATATGAAGAAGCTCTTCAACAAGAGGGAGTTGTGGGCTTGGCTCTATCCACTCGACCTGATTGTTTACCTGAAGAGGTTTTGGATTATTTAGCAGAACTTAATGAGAGAACATATCTTTGGGTAGAGTTAGGTCTACAAAGTGTCCATAATAATACTTTAAAGTGGATGAACCGCGGGCATACTTTTGAGGAGTTTCTGGTAGGTTTGAAAAAATTGCGAGAAAGAAATATTCGAGTCTGTGCTCATTTGATTTATGGTTTTCCAGAGGAAAGTCGGGAAGATATGCTGTATACAGCAAAAACTGTGAGCAAGCTAGATATACAAGGTGTAAAGCTTCACCTTCTTCATATTCTGAAGAATACTGCTTTAGGAAAAATGTATCTGGATAAGCCTTTTCCCCTTCTTTCCCAAGAAGAGTATGTAGCTCTTATAGTAGATACTTTAGAACTTTTACCTCCTGAGATGGTTATCCACCGTCTCACTGGAGATGCTCCCCGTAAGGACTTAATAGCCCCTATGTGGAGCTCCAAAAAGTGGGAGACTCTTAATGCCATCGTTCAAGAATTAGAAAAACGTAATACCTGGCAAGGAATCTATTGGAGTAAATAGTGGTAAGAAAAGGATTAAAATATGATGTATTAAACAAACAATCTTGCAATTTTAACTATCTTGGCAATGAAAATCGGCAACAATTTGATAACAAAAAAAGGCATATTTGAAACTCCTAGTGGAGCTCAAATATGCCTTCTTCAATTATAAAATCTCAGTTCTAAAAGTTCTAAAACCTCAGTTTAAACTAAATCCTATTATTTTTGCCTAGTATTTAAGCCTATTACTTTTTGTTGGGGTAATGAATGATATTCCCTTCCCAGGTCCTGAGTACTGCTTCGTCCTCGTTAAGGGAAACGAGATATTCAGGAAGAATAGGTGTTTTCCCTTTGCCGCCAGGGGCATTGATAATATAGGTTGGGATAGCCATACCTGATGTATATCCACGTAAGTTTTCCATGATTTTTAGGCCATCTTCAATACTGGGGATGAAATGAGAGGTCCCTTGAACATTTTTCGCATGGAAAATGTAATAGGGGCGAATCCTGATTTTCAGCAGTTCATGGTTGAGGCGTTTCATAACATCTGGATCATCATTGATTCCTTTTAAGAGGACGGCTTGGTTACCTAACATTACTCCAGCTTTGATTAAACGATCTGCTGCTTTTTTAGCTTCTTCGGTAACTTCCATAGGATGGTTAAATTGGGTATTGATATAGAGGGGAGGATATTTTTCAAAGATAGCGCAGAGTTCATCAGTGATCCGCATAGGTAAAGTGACAGGAGTCCGGGTTCCTATTCGCTTGATCTCTACATGTTCTATTTTATGAAGTTCCCCTAAAATCCAATCGATCATCTGGTCACTGAGGAGGAGAGCATCCCCACCGGTAATTAAAACATCCCGGATCTCAGGATTAGCCCGGATATAATCTAAAGCTGCCTCGATATTAGCTTTGGTTTGATGCTGATCTACTTCCCCGATATTCCGTCGGCGCTGGCAATGGCGACAATACATTGCGCAGAGGTTTGTAACATTGATAATTAAGCGGTCAGGATAACGGCGAGTAATGCAAGGGGCAGGATTAGTAAATTCTTCCCCCATGGGATCTGCTTCCCCAACAGTATCTAAGATTTCATCAACAGAAGGAATACTTTGGAGAAGGATGGGATCTTGAGGATCATTTTCGTCAATGAGACTGAGATAATAGGGAGAGACTGCCCAACGATATTCCTTCCCTACTTTTTCAATATCTTCCCTTTGCTCTGGAGTTAGAGGGATGAGGGAATTTAAGGTTTCTGTATCAGTGATGCGATTTCTTAATTGCCAGTGCCAGTCTTCCCATTGATCCTGAGTACCCTGGAAAAAGTCTAAATATTTTTCCCGTTTTTTTTCTAAATGGGAGGCCAGTTCTAGACCACTTGGAATATTTGCTCTATT
The DNA here is from genome assembly GCA_012799495.1 of Desulfitobacterium sp. GTDB lineage: Bacteria > Bacillota > Desulfitobacteriia > Desulfitobacteriales > Desulfitobacteriaceae > Desulfitobacterium. The sequence goes on from JAAZLD010000232.1 coordinate 3,566, forward strand.
TTTAAGATAGGACTCAGCCCTTTTCTTCAATTCTGAAGCTCGATCCAGTGAAGCTTGTCTCGCATTTGATTTTTCAGTAGCCATAAAATACCTCCTAGTCTTCTACAAGATAAACCTATTGTACTATTATAAGAATTTGAGTAAGATAATTGAGATGGTAGGAACTTTTATATAAGAAATAAAAAAGGAGCCTTCCCGGTTCCCAAAAAGTAGCACATTATAAAATTCGCACATTCTAATGTTGTTACACATTCTTACGTGCTTACCTTCAGTATGTGCTTAAATCAGCAGATTATCCTACAAATGTATTTATTTGCAATACTAACAACTTAATAGTAAAATATGAGTTGGTAGCGGTCAATATTTTTTTCTCATTTGAAACAGGAGTATCAAGGAGAGGATAAGATGGAAAAACAACCCCGTTATCAAGCAATCGCTATCGATATTGCTCATTCAATTTTGATGGGAGAATATAAAGAGGGAGAAAAAATACACGGTCGCTCCACTTTGGCAGGACGGTATAATGTCTCTCCCGAAACTATTAGGCGGGCTATTGCCATACTTCAAACTATGGGTGTAGTTAAGGTTAGTCAAGGAGTTGGTATCACTGTAGTTTCCAGAAGTATGGCAGAAAAGTTTTTAAAGGGTTTCGATCAAAAGGCTGAAATACAGGTCTATTTTGATGAGCTTAAAAAGTTGATGGAAGAAAGACAAAAAATCGATCAAAAGATGGAAGCTTACTTATCTAAGATTATTAACCATACAGATCGATTAGCAAGTCGTTGGCTGGAAGTATCAGAGATGAAAGTTGCTAAAGGCTCATCAGCCTCAGGAAAAAGTCTCCGTCAGCTAAAGATTCGCGAGCTAACTGGACTGACAGTAGTGGCAGTAGTTCGCCACGGTATTGAACAATTTTCTCCTGATGCAGAATGTGTTTTATTAGAAGGAGATATTTTACTTGTGGTAGGATCTGAGCAGGGGAAGGAAAAACTCGAGGAAATTTTGGATTAATAGTATCTTAATTATTTGGTGTTAATAAAATCTTTGTTTATCAAAAATTCAGGTTAACAAATCTCGGAATGATAAAATCTTGGCTTAATATAGGAAATGATCTTTAATCTGTCGAATAAACTAGGGTGGATTACTTATAAACTAGAGTGTATTACTTAAGTCATGGGGGATGCAGATGCTCTATGCTTTTATAGTGATTTTGGCATTAGAAGTAATAGTGTCTTTAATCACGGTCCAAGTGGGATTAATAGTCATTTTTTTAGTAGGAAATACTCTTTTTTTAATTTATTTACTTTATCTCCAGCAAAAAAAATCTGCTAAGAAATCCTTAGAGCGTAATGCCGAATTAAGCTTTAAAATAGCTAATGAAACTATGCCCTATTTACGGAGAGGTTTAAATGAACAAAATGCTGGGGAAATTGCTAAGATAATAAAGGATATAGGTCAGGTTGCGGCAGTATCAATTACTGACCGGGAAAAACAACTGGCCTATTTGGGGGCTGGTTGTGATCAACACCATCCTGGAGATAAGATTCTTACTCAAGCTACAAAAGATGTAATTGAAACAGGAGTTTATAAAATTGTCCGTACTCAAAAAGAATTAAATTGCCCTCGGGAAAAAATCTGCGACTGTCCCTTGGCAGCAGCGGTTATTGTTCCTTTACTTTGCCAGGGTAAAGTAGTTGGAACTATGAAGCTTTATGAAACTGTAGATGGGCAAATGTCTCCTGATCTGATCCGCTTGGCTATTGGTATGGCTCAGTTATTAAGTATCCAAATTGAGTTAGCCCACCTTGATCACCAGGCTAAGCTAGTGACAGAAGCTCAACTTAATGCTCTCCAGGCCCAGATCAATCCCCATTTTTTCTTTAATGTTTTGAATACGATTATTGCTACTAGTAGAACTAGCCCTAATCGTACTAGGCGCTTACTTATTCATTTAGCAGAGTTTTTCCGGAAAAGCTTGAAATCCCATGGAACTCTCATTCCTTTGCGGGAAGAAATGAACTTCGTTAAAACATATATGATCTTGGAAAAAGCACGTTTTGGTCGGAAACTCCTTTTTCGGAGCAATATACCAGATGAACTCCAAGATGCTTTAGTCCCTCGTTTAAGTATCCAGCCTTTAGTGGAGAACTCCGTGAAGCATGGGATAAGCGAAAAAATTGGCAATGGTACCGTTACCATTTGCGCGGAGCAGCGTGGACAGGAACTTTATATAACTGTCTCTGATGATGGAGTGGGAATTCCCCCTGAGCGGATGTCGGAGATATTAAAGCCGGGAGTAGGCTCCGGCAATGGTGTGGGCATGGCTAATGTCCATGAACGTTTAATAATCATGTATGGGGAAGAATATGGTTTAAGGAT
>JAAZLD010000233.1 GCA_012799495.1 Desulfitobacterium sp.
CGGTCCTAGATAGATGATCATCACCTTCATTATGAAGGGACAGAACCCGGCTTATAGATTGACTTCGCATCTACTTATCCTTAAGGGAATACTAAAAAAGAGGTATCCTGATGAGCAATCAGTCATCGGATAGCTCTTTTTTTAAAGATAAACTTCCTTTGTTGTATTTATATAGACTATATAAACTAAGATTTTGTAAAAGAGGCGGTTAAATAAATGGCAAAAATGACAATTAACAGTTGGAAAAGAGGAGTTCAAAAAGGCTTAGAGACAACTTGGACTTTAGCAAAGATCGTTTTTCCCATCAGCATTATAGTCACTATCCTTCAATATACACCCGTTATAGATATTGTTAGTAAGTTTATTGAGCCTATACTAGGCTATTTCGGCCTTCCCGGTGAAGCAGCTTTAGTCTTGGTTCTGGGTAATCTTCTCCACCTTTATGCGGGAATTGGGGTTATGCTCACTATGGAGCTAACGGTAAAGGAAGTCTATATCCTAGCGGTCATGTTAGGGATCTCCCATAGCTTGCCGATGGAAACGGCCATTTGCAAAAAGATTGGCGTTAGTTCTTTGCTGGTAATCCTTATTCGCTTAGGACTAAGCTTCCTCTTTGCCTTTGGAGTGAACCGTCTCTGGACCGGAGGGGAAGAAAAGGCTCAATACCTAATATCCCCAGCTCCCGAGCAAGAACTTAACACCGCAGGGGAAATTATCCTTAATGCCTTAGGAGTAGGAGTAAACTCCGTTATCCAAATCGCCTTTATCGTCATTTTAGTTATGATTTTCATTGAAGTTTTGAAAGAAATCGATGTGCTCCCGGTTTTAGCGAAAATGCTTAGCCCCTTAACAAGACTTCTGGGCGTTAGTGAGAAAACCGGCATGACTTTATTAGCAGGGTTGCTTTTCGGTATTTCCTATGGAGCAGGTGTAATAATTCAAGCTGCCAAAGAAGATGATTTATCCAAGCGAGATATTATCCTGGTCACTCTGTTCCTCATTACCTGCCATGCGGTAATCGAAGATACACTGCTCTTTGCCTCAGCAGGAGTAAATATTTTTTACCTCCTCTTAACTAGAATCCTCCTAGCCTTAACCCTCACCATCGCCACAGCACGAGTATGGCTTTTAGTAGACAAAAGGTTAAATGCAAAAAACAGCTCCCTTGCTAAATCAACTGCCAAATCCGACTAATCTACCTCTATTTTCTCCACATCTATCGCATCATCAGAGACTACTACCAGCCCCGCATCACCTTTAAGCTTGGGATCGTTGACCACAGTATAGGGCTTATCATATTTACGAGCGATTTCAATGTATTTAACCCGATGGGAATATGGCAAGTCCCCATTTAAAAGCAACCGGACAGAACGGGCATCCTTAAGGGCCTCCTCGATTTCCGGATATACTTTTTTATCTTGTACTTGTTTTTTACGCAAAAGCCTTAATACCCTCTCGCGAAACTCCCCCAGATAACGAGCCCTTTCTTCAGGCTTTAATTCTGGACGCCCGTGAATACCTATTTGCAAACGTTGTTCAACATCATTTGGATTTTTATTCATATACAGCAATCCTCCTCTAAAAAAGTACCCTCTGCAATCTTAGACCAAGTATACCATTACCTTTTCAAGGGATAAAGTTTTTTAGTCAAGCAAGTTGCAACAGAAGATTGAATAAGATATCATAGTCTTAAAAATAGATAGGGTTCACAAGGTGTTTATTAACACCTGCCCTTAGTTAGTCTTGCTTAAAAGACCAAAATTTACAACTGAATAGTACTCCTGAATCCCTGAAAATTACCAAGGAAGAAATTAGGTATAAAGGGGCGTGTGCATATGAAATTTAAGGACTATGGACGTAGCGCGCGTATTGAACTAGCGAGAATTGCTAAAGAGTTGGGGATGAAGTATATTGGCTATAATCCATCTGCCCAACAAGTCTCCCTGGAGTACAAAGGCAAAGGAGTTACTTATCATGTAGATGAACTGGTAGCAGCTTACCAGGAATCTACCCGGGTAAATTAGCACTTAACTCCTGAAAAACAAAGGGTACCGAGAACTGAAGGATATCGGAACTTGGAAGTACGAGAACTACTATAGTATTATAATACTAGGCGTAAGGCTAAGTATTGTAGAGTCATAAGAATAAGGGGCAAAGCAAGTACTGCTGCCCCTTTTTGTTATGGAATAATCCTTTTATTTTTGAAATCATTTTGCAAGGAAATCCAACACCAAAAACGAAAATAAAAAAGCGCTCACGTATCTCAACTTCTATACATCACCCATGAGCAAGCATGGGCTGCTGCATCAAATAAGCTGATTTACGATTGCGCCTTTTTGGAACATTTACTGGAAGAACTTTCACATCATATGTTATGGAAAATGTAACAGGGAGTTTTTGATAGGAATCTCCAGCATCAAGAGCACGCTCAGCCTCATGGGCAAGATATTCCTGCCAATGGGCATAGAATTCTTCTTTGTTTACTGGATAAACCTTTCCTCCAGTTAATTGAAAATAGTACTTCTCATTTTTGGGGTCGTGGATATAACAGATGATAAGATTGTCGTGGAAGTACAATATAATCCCACCTTCCTCTTAATTTTTGTTAGTCTTAGAGCAATATCTATGCATCCACCCTTAGATTTAGTTTAGCAAATAATCAGAATTTTGGAAAGTGAAAAACGAGACAATTCTCAAATAAACAGCCAGCCTAAGTATCCCTAGGGCTGGCTGTACCTTATGTACTATTTAACATCCATCTTTCGTACTATATAATATTTATCCTTTGTATCCTATAATATCTAATATCAGCGTATCTACAAATTATTCCGCCCTCTAATTAACCCTGCTTCTGATAAAAGAAAGATGAGACCAACTTAAATCCTAAATGATTCATCCCAAAGAGATGTTCTGTACTCCCAGTAAAGAGAATCCCACCAGGATTTAAAGAATCAGCAAATTTACGATAAAGCATATCTTTAGCCTCTTCGGTAAAATAAATCACCACATTCCGGCATGCTAATAAATCAAAGCCAGAGTCAAACCGATCTGTCAGCAGGTTTTGACGGCGGAAAGTTACATATTTCTTGACCTCACTCTTTATTTCATAGCCCCCCTCAGTAGGGGAAAAATACTTCTTAATCAGCTCCGGAGGAGTACTAGCAAAATCCGACTCCCGATAAACCCCTTTTTTCCCTTGCTCCAACACCTTAACATCAATATCTGTAGCCAAAACACTAAAATTGACCCTTGGGAAATATTCCAGCATGGTAATAGCCAGGGAATAAGCCTCTTGTCCACTGGAGCATCCGGCACTCCAAATCTTCAGATTGGATTTCTTAGCTATAAGTTTTGGGATGATCACATCTTTTAAAGTATTCCACTGCTTAGTATCCCGGAAAAACTGAGTCACATTGATGGTTAAATGCTTAAAAAACTTATCATAAAGCTCTCGATCTTGATCCAGTGCTTTTAGAAATTCGGGAAAGGTTCTATGACCATTGGAGTTCATAAAACTGCGGATTCGCCGTTCCATTTGATTTTGTTTGTAGAAATTTAGATCCAGGCCACTCTTCGGATAGAAGGCCTTTACAAACCACTCATATGTATTATTACTTGAGCTCAAAAAAAGCACCTCTTTTCATTTTGCCATTAATACTTTATGATAAAAGAAAATACTTTAATGGATAAAAATAATCAATTAAGAAATTATCCAAAGAGATCGATTATCAATCCCCGGATCTCATCGATTTGGTTTAATATTGCTAAAGGCTCCTTTTGCTTTTCTAAGACGGTCTTACCAAGATTCTCCAAAGCCTCATCAATCTCCTTCACCCGGGACAAAACTTTTGGTCGCCCTTGGAAATCCCAGAAAGCCTCCTCAGAAAAACGCCGGCTTTGGCCAAAAGTAGAACGCAAGAAGGATTTAACCATATCTTTAAAGTCCGCTAGATCTCTAAGAGAAAAGCTTTCAGCTAACTGCTGCCCCTTTTTCTCCAAACGAGCTAAAAAATCCTGCAATTCCTGACTTTGCAAACGTTTTGTTTGCTCCAGGACTTGATTAAAATCCACCCCACCTCGTTGAGGGGTAGAATTAGAGCGGGCTAGAGATTCAGTTTGTTGAGTTCCATTAATCCGAATGGACATACATATCTCCCCTTTAAGTGTCGATGAAAGGAATTTAAGTAAGTATGAAGTCAAGACGTGTATTTTTAAAAATGCTTTTTGGTTTAGGAGCTGTCATTCTACCTTGGACTGGTCTACCAGGAAAAATCCGCTTAGCCACAGCCCCCATGATGAAACAACCAAAAACCAAACTCTTTCTCGTACCAGCTGAGGCTCAAACTCTAGAAGAATACTTCCAATCAGAAAGTCTTAACCGGACAGCCTGGGATGATATCCAGACCTTAGCCTCTCCTGATATGGAAGGTAGAAGAGCAGGGACTAGAGGAGAGGGTCTTGCCTCCCAATATATCTCTCGGGAATTGAGCTTACTTGGTTTAGAGCCTATGGGAGAGATGGGGAAAAGCTATACCCAAGCCTTTACCATACCGGAAGTGCGGGAAGTCTTTTCTGGAAGTCGTCTAACCTTCTCTGTAGGAGATCCCAATCGTCTAAGAGCTCCCAGCCTCAATGTCCTAGGAGGAATCAGTGGAGAATCAGAGGAAACTATCCTTATCTCAGCACATTATGACCATCTAGGGATTTTCCAAGGGCACCTCTACCCTGGAGCCAGTGATAATGCCTCGGGGGTAGGCTCTGTCCTTGATGTAATCAGACGTCTTGTGGAGGAGAAATCTACACCTGAAAAGTCCCTCCTTTTCGCCTTCTGGAGTGGTGAAGAAATGGGCTTTCTAGGCTCTAGAGCCTTTGTATCTAATCCTACCGTACCTTTAGAAAATATTAAAGCTGTAATCAATGTGGATACAGTAGGAACAGGGCCAGTAGGTGATTTTGGCCTATGGGCAGATAGCAATAATGATCTAGCTATGACCACCATCCAAGAAGCCGCCTCAGAAGCAGGTACCCATGCTGCCCTTGTAAATTCCAATGGCCATAGTAGCGACCATATTACCTTTGCCAGACTAGGAATTCCTGCTGTTACCATTTTAGCACGAGAATGGTTAAAAAATAACCACTCTCCTCAAGATACTATAAGAAATATTGTGGTAGAGCAGGTTCAATTAGCCTCGGAGATTGTTTACCGAGCTATTAAAAAATTAGCATTTTAAAAATCCCTGCCTGGGGCTTGCCCAGGCTCTGCTACATCATATCTAGACCGTAAGACCACTAAGTCTACTCTCCGGTTCCGAGTTCGTCCAGCTTCTGTAGCATTAGAAGCTACAGGACGATACTCACCATACCCCGCGGCAGAAAGCTGTTCCGGGGGTATTTTTGTTTTCATTATATGGAGAACATTAGTCGCCCTTAAAACAGAAAGCTCCCAGTTGCTAGGAAAACGGGCAGTATTGATAGGGAGATTATCAGTATGACCTTCGATCTTAATGAGATTAGGTGCAGAAGCTAGGACATCAGAGATTTTATCGAGAATCTCTTTAGCCTGTGGTGTAATTTCCGCAGAACCACTAGGGAAAAGCAAGGTATCCTGAATACTAATCACCAATCCACGCTCTTCCACAGAGGAAACTAACTGAGTTTGAATCCTATTATCTTCAGCGAACTTGTCCAGCTTTTGCTTGATCCCTTCAATAGTGATTTCTTCTAAATCTTCCCCTCCACCTGTTCCTTCACCTGCACCTTCTCCACCAACCCCTTCTTCGTCTATTTCATCTCCCGAAGGGGTAGGGGTGTTATCAGGGTAAGTTTCTATAATGCTAGGGCCAGAGGGATGCTCCCCGATATCGATTTGGGCAGAGCCTCCTCCCCCTAGGGCAATACTAAATGACTCTGCCAAAGCTTGGAACTTCTCGGCATCTACACGACTCATAGAATACATAACTACAAAAAATATCATCAATAAAGTAATCAAATCCGCATAAGTAAGAAGCCAACGTTCTGAATTATCTTTTTCTCTCTCTGTGTTGTTACGTCTCCGTGCCATTTGTTCACCACCTTATTCTTGACGAGGAGTTACAGGTACAGGCATATTTCCAAGGTGGGTTTTGAGCTTTTCTTTTAGGATTGAAGGATTTTCTCCAGCTTGAATAGAGAGGATACCATCCATAATCATCTCTCGAGCGGCTACTTCCATCTGATCCTTTTGCTTAAGCTTGGTAGCGATAGGAAGATAGAGAAGGTTAGCAAAGCATACACCATAAAGGGTAGCTAGGAAAGCTCCGGCAATGGACTTGGACAATTGATCTGGGTCAGAAAGGTTCCCTAGCACATGGACCAGACCCATAACTGTCCCGATAATCCCTAAAGTAGGGCTATACCCTCCGGCAGCCTCAAAGACATCGATCCCTACTTTATGGCGCTTTTCCATAACGATAATATTAGACTCGAGAATTTCCCGAGTAATTTCTGGATCAGTACCATCGATGACTAACTGCATCCCTTCCCGAATGAAGTCATCCTCTACCTCTTCCATTTCCTGCTCCAAGCTTAAAAGTCCTTCCCGGCGAGCCTTCTCCGCAAAACGGACAAGATTCTCATATGTTTCCAATACTCCATGGTCCTGCTCAGTAAAGGCTATCCTGAGCCACTGGGGAATCTTGCGAATCTCCTTCATGGGAAAACTAGCTATGACAGCACCAAAAGTTCCCCCAAAAACGATAATCGCTGGGGGAAGGAGGAAGAGGGCACTAATATGTCCACCTTCCAGGAGAAACCCTATGATCAATGCAGAAAACCCTATAATTATCCCTAATAACGTTGCAATATCCATAGTACACGGCCGGTCCTTATCCCTAGTCACAAAAAATGGAAGTACCGGCTACCTCCTTTACTAGATATTTGTCTATATAATTATATAAGAAGAGTCTAGATAAAATATCGTAAGAAAAACTCTAAAACTTTATAGGCCTAAAGACCTATAATCATTCATATCAGCAATTTAAGCTACCTCGACACTTTTGGTATTTTATGTTAATATTCACTCAAAGGAGGGAGAGTCTATGGAAGAAAAGCTTAAAGAAAGTACAGCTAAGAACCAGTACACAGCTAAAGCTTATACTTACGCTGATTATCTTACTTGGCCAGAGGAGAGTCCTGTGGAGCTGATTGAGGGAATACCTCATGCCATGACTGCGCCCACAAGACTTCATCAAGAAATTGTAGGTGAGGTTTTCCGACAAATCGCTAATTATTTGGTAGGTAAGCCTTGCAAAACGTATGTTGCACCCTTTGATGTAAGGCTTGCTGACTCCCAAGCTGAAGATAAGGATATCATAAATGTAGTTCAACCAGATATTTCAGTAATCTGTGATCAGGAAAAGTTGGATGACAAAGGCTGCCTTGGCAGCCCCGATCTGATTATAGAAGTCCTATCTCCCTCTAGTATTGTAAAGGATCAGCTTAAGAAACTTAATCTTTATGAAAAATATGGTGTGAAAGAATACTGGATTATCCATCCCCAAGATAAAATTATTACTGTTTACCAGCTGGACAGTATCCAAAAATACGGCCGACCTTATGTATATCTCTTTAATCAGGAGGTCCCAGTAGGGATATTTCAGGATATAAGTATATCCCTAAAAAATATACTTGATGAAGATGAACTTAAAGCTTTAGAAGAAGAACTGAAAGAAATATTAGAAAATGAGTGAGTATCAATGAGGATAAATAAAGTAAGGAGGTTTGTAAAAATCTCCTTACTTTATTTAATATGGATTAATATGGAACAGATCCTTTTTATTGAACATTTGAATAGTACTGCTAACTGGACTTCTCGGGAGAAGTACACAAGAAAACACAAGATAAAACGAGGAAAACCAAGCTTTAGAACCCTAATCCCTCTAAACCAGCTCTCATGTTTTCAAGATATTTGACGATAATAACAATAAGATTGATTATACAGGAGTGGATTCATGTGAAAATAGATATAACAACTTTATCCGCCATTAGCAAAATCCAAGGGGCTAAGCGGGCTGCCAACATCTCTAAGCCTTCCCCCGAGCAAAATGCTGATGGGATCAAAGTCTCTGACAAAGGTCAGCTTTTCCAAAGCCTCCTTCAAAAGGCTAAAGAGATTCCCGAAATACGGGAAGAGCGAGTTCAAGAAGTGAAAAACCAAATTCAAAATGGTCAATTTAACATTGACGCTCAACTTATCGCTCTTAAATTATTAGGACAGGAAGAGTAGTCTTCACCTCATTATTTTTATTCCATTACACCCGTAATCATATATCTATCTTATATATCATCTTATATATCTATACTTTCTAAGGAGGTTTTACTGTGCCTGAGATCAAAAAGCTACACGACAACCTTAAGCGCCAAGTCTTATTATATCAGGAACTAAAAAACTATGCCCAGCGCAAACAACAGGCACTGGTGGAAAATAACCTCCAAGGGATAGAGGCCATCACTGTTCGGGAAGAACAGCTCATCATGGAAGCGGCTAGTCTAGAAAGGGAACGACTTGTATGGGCAGAACAAATCGCCCAACGTCTCGGGAAAGCACCGGAAGAAATAATCCTAAG
>JAAZLD010000234.1 GCA_012799495.1 Desulfitobacterium sp.
CTGAGCTTTATTACTGAGAATGATCCCTCTCTTCATTTCATTACCCCTCAATCTTAAAATTATATATAGGAGTAATTATATGCAGCTAACTAGGGAAAATGATTAAAAAATGAAAGGCTGCCAAAATTGGCAACCTAACTCAAGATTTGCAATTGGTGCTATAATAATTAAGGAAATATTTTTAGGAGGTCAGATTATGGGAGCCAAAAAGAAAAAGAAGAAGAAAGAAACAATCGGCGTTATCCATCAACTGGATTTGATTAAGAAATCACCGAACAAAATGAACTCTTCTATGGAAATCGTCAGACAGGGTGTAGGGGTTCAGCGGGACAAAACAAAATACAACAGGAAAAAATTCAAGAAACAGGACCTTTATGATGATGGGTATCATTGTGTATCGAATAGGGCGATATAGAATGATACCCATCATTATTTATAATTCCTAATTCATAGAGCACATAATTCTTAGGAGCACATAGCGATTAGAGTTCACAGAGCTTGGCACCCTTGTCCACCGTGATGAATATCCTATATAGAATAAATAAAGGTGGGGTGTTAATTTATGTGCTTTAGGTTATCGTCAAGGGATTTTGTGCGCTTATCCCTGGAATTACACCTGTTTTTTCTGCGTATCATGAAGGAACACTCCTTTTTCCTCCAAGCTGGCTTTTTAACTAGGGATGCTGATTTAGCCAATCAAGCTAGCCAGTTTCGGGAACAGTACAATGCCTTATTGCGGGAGGCTGTGAATTTAGCTAATGGCAATGTAAGCAATGTTGTCCTTTCCTCCGGGGAAGTGGTTACAGACAAAACCCTGCGGGCAGAAGAGAAAACTGAGGATCTCTCAGATGTACCTTTCGACACCCAATTAACCACACAGGAACTAGCCTTGCAGTCTGGCCTAGCTAATCCGCTCCTTAGGTCCGCAGTATCAGATCTCAATCAGCGGACCATTAATTTGACCCAACAACTCATTCAATTTAAGACCTTAATTCTCAATCGCATGCTCAGTGGTGATTTGTATACCTTTAACTTCCCCTTGCTAATTGAGCATATTAGGCGTGAGGCTATATTCTATGTAGAACACCTGCAACGCCTACAGAATCGAGAGCCAGTTAATTTGCGACAGACTATTATCGAGGAAAAAGCCTTCTGGGATCGGATAATGTCGGAACATGCTCAATTTATCGCTCATTTGTTGGATCCTACTGAGGTAGCTTTAATTGATACGGCAGATGACTTTGCTGATTTATTTGCTAACCTCCGGGATAGAATTGAGAGAATAGATCAAAGTATTTTCCCAAGGATTACCTTAAGTAGATTAATTACGGAAGAAACAACTGCTACCACAGGGATTAGGGATTTTAAAGCTGCAGCTACGGAAGGTATCCTTGCTGACCAAATTCGTTCTATTATCATTCCTTTACTAGGTGACCATGTTCTGAGAGAAGCTAATCACTTTCTCAGAATCCTTGAAAACCCACGTAGTTTACAGTAGAAGAATTATAAATGAAGCTATGGAAAAACAATAATTTATGAAACTAGGGCAGGATGGTTCCTGTCCTTTTAATTTTATTTCGTCGAAGAAACGATTGTAATTACCTCTTCTTAGACTGTATATCTTCTTAATCTCTTGACAGAGTACTCCATGATTGTTACTTTTTAGTAAAGGTAATCTAAATGCGGGAGGTAATGGAATGAAAACTGTTATTCCTTTTAAAATAACATCCATCCCCATCAAAAAGTTGGATCTAATTAGCTTTGAA
>JAAZLD010000235.1 GCA_012799495.1 Desulfitobacterium sp.
AATGTAAGTTGAAAGTATGTAATTACCATGGGTGTTTTCTGGAGTAGGTTTATTGATAATATATTTGGCGAGATCGACATGAAACAAGATATTTGGAGTGGTTCAGGATGCAAACAACTATCTTAAAAACAATTGCTCATATTCAAACTGACTTTCCTACTAAATTTGGCATCCCCCGGCAAAGTGGTCTTGTAGACAGCTTGCAGGGGATTATTATCTTTGAGGAGGAATATCGTAATCCTGAAGCCTTCCGTGGGTTAGAAGAATACTCCCATATCTGGCTTATTTGGGGTTTTTCCGAAGCAGTACGGGAAGCTTGGTCTCCTACAGTTAGGCCCCCTCGTCTAGGTGGTAATAAAAGGATGGGTGTTTTTGCGACCCGTTCTCCCTTCCGTCCTAATTCTATCGGGTTATCCTCGGTAAAGCTATTGAAGGTAGAGTTTCATCCGGAGCTAGGCCCAATCTTACATGTGGCTGGAGGGGATTTGATGAATAATACTCCCATTTATGATATAAAACCTTACCTTCCCTTTACAGATAGTCATCCAGAGGCTGTAGGTGGATTTGCCGATTCCGTAAAGGATTATGCTTTAGAGGTAGACTTTCCAGAGGAGTATCTTTCCCTTATTCCTCAAGAAAAGTGGCAAGCTCTTCTCGAAGTTCTTGCCCAGGATCCCCGGCCATCTTATCAGAATGATCCAGAGCGAATCTATGGTTTTCCATATAGTGGTTATGATATAAGGTTCAAGGTGAAGGATAAAAAACTTTCAGTATGCCAGGTCGTACCCCTTAGAAAATAGTAATTTTAAAATTTTAAAAAGATTTGATCTGAATCAAGGTGCTCATTCTGGAAATGATTTAAGATATAACTACAAAGAATCCTCATAAAGGAGAAATAGATATGGATAAAGCAATATTTCAGATAGCACCTCTTAGTTGCCCAGGTTGTGGCAAGGGTATAGAAGATAGTTTATTAAGTCATGAAGGTATCCAAAGTGTCCGGATTTTCCCCGGACTAGGCAAAATCAGAATTGAGTACGATAAGAGACAGATTGATTATAAACAGCTCCAAGAGATTATTAGTGATTGGTGCCAAGAAGTGAAACTAGCAGCTGCTACAGGATTATCTAAAGGATGATCTCAAAGAGATGATAGCAAAGAATTTAAATCAATAAAGATATGAGAGTTGTATGAGTTATTGAGTTCTAGTACAAGTGAAAAGGAGGATAAAATGGATAAGGAAGATCACCACAGAGAGCATAAATTTTGTGTTGCCATGGTTCCTATCTTCAATCACCTAGAAGATGAGCAAATGCACGAGATAATGAAAACTATCAAACCAGTTCACTTTAAGAAAGGGGAAATTATCTATAAAGCAGGAGATCAATCGGACTCCCTTTATATAGTTAATCGTGGAAGAATTCGCATTTACCGTTTATCTGAGTCTGGTAAAGAGCAATTAGTCCGTATTTTAAATCCAGGTGATTTTACCGGAGAATTAGCCTTATTTAGTCAAAGTCTTCATGAGTCTTATGCAGAAGCCATGAAAGACACCGATGTTTGTATGATTAAGGGTTCTGATCTCCAAGAGTTTTTGCTAAGATTCCCTA
>JAAZLD010000236.1 GCA_012799495.1 Desulfitobacterium sp.
AAGCTATTTATCTATAGATTTCTGAGTAGGTTCAACTCCAGAAAAAAGATGTAAGGGTTCATCCACATCAGGACAGGTTTGATAAAGTTCGATAGGATCTAAATCTAGGCATTCTGATTCATCGTAATTACCTTTTATATCCCAAGCCAATGTGTTATTTAATACTGTACAAGTGCTCATGAACACATCAATGTCTTTTAGTTGAGTAAAGATCCCTTTAGTAACCAACTCTGAGGCGTCAAACACTTTGATGCTACCATCATCAAAGTATACATAAACCTTATAATCCTCTGTTGGAATAACTTGTATTACCTCCGGAAAATAATCCATTACTTCTTTCCTCCTTTATACCAGTGTAGCGATACTGTTTAATGGTTGATGGTTTCTAGCTAGTTCCCAGTTTTGCATTAGTTCATCCCGATGAATTTCAGCCCATGCTAAAACTAGTTTTAATTGTCTTTTGGGTAATCCACCCTTAATAACTCTACCTTTAACAATATCTATAAGAACGTGATTCTCGTTATATTCTGCATGAAAGTGTGGAGGAACATGATCATTCCAGTTCATGGTTATTCTAATACCATAAAACAAACTTATTTCCGGCATTTTTCCCTCTCCTTTCTATATACCTTCATAAATATAATACCATATTCCTATTATGACGTCATGACGTAATGGCGTCATGATTCCAATAATCTGAAAGCCCTGATTTATACAAAAAAACAATCAGGGCTTTCGTAAAATATCCTTTATTACAATTATTCTATCAATTATTATATGGTCTCTACGAAATCGTTCTATAAATTAGTAAAGGGATTAGAGTAAAGTTTCACCGGTGATTAACCAGTTTTCTTCCCCTTTGATCATATTTACCCGGACTTCTACTTCATGGCGTTTTCTTTCGCCAGTAGCCATTTGCTCACTTAGATTAAAGTCCTGAGCATAATAGGAGTATTTGGCTTTGATAGTAGCTGCTGCATTAGTTGCATTTTCTACTTCTACATTGGCAAAGTCAATATCAGTAACATGGAGACCTGTTCCTTGAGCTATATAAGGTTCTGCTAAAAGGGCGTGTTTTTCAAAAAGTTCTCCTGTGTACCCTTGGCTTAATTTCTCCCGGAATGTGATCATCTCTGGAGATTGCCAGGCTTCGAATAAAGCTGCTAAATTAAGCTTGTATTCACTGATAATGGTTTCCTCTAATTCTGCTGGGATTGTTTTTGTTGTAAGGCCTGGTGTTGGAATAGTGATATCGAGGGCTTCCTCATCCTGAGTTAGGTGCTGATTTTCTTTTGTTAGATGCTGATTTTCCTCACCTGAAATTAGAGAGTCCATGTCCTTTTCTTCATCAGGGACAGCAACCTTATCTTCTGAGTCCCCTTTTATTTCTTCAGGTGTACCTGAGGTAGTTTGGACATTGTTTTTTCCCAGAAAGGATAAGGGTGAGGCTCCTTCTTGGAAGGTATTGGCCAGTGCAAAACCCACCACTCCCATAAGTAATCCTACACCAATTGCGATTGACCCTATTAACACATACATTCTACGCATAAAAAATCTCCTTTACCTGATTTTACTAATCATAGCTTGACCAGGTGAAAGGGATTTTAGACACAATTACTATATTTATGCAATATTTTTCTGGTTTTTCCCTTAGTTGGTATCATCTATTTTACGAAAGAGGATAAAGGAGTAGACCATTGGGATAAGGGTAATGATCAATAGTGATATGACGAAAATAACTGGAGGCCAAAATGATGGGAGAAACCCTGCGATAACCATAACTAATCCACCAATAATCCAGATAGGACCTGCAAAACGATGGGTTTTGTACCAGACCTCTTCATTGGCTAGAGTCCAGGGGGTACGGATCCCTAGAGTATAGTTGAATCTAATCTTGCCGAAATAATTACCTAAGATGATAAAGAGTAAACCGCTTCCCAGATAAATAAGAGGTGGTAAGTTCTCCATATATCCTAATGCTATAGCGATTGTGGACCAGTATAAAGCAGATAAAAATACTATTAGTGCAGTGCTGATGATCCAAAAGACTCGACCCATTTTCATATAGTTAGCTCTTCTAGGGTCGATACGGGGTATAATCCAAAACATAATATAACACCCTAGAAGAACTAATGGTAGCATAAATGCCCCAGCAAAAGGTCCAGAGTAGCCATCTACTTCTCCTTTAAAATTCCAATGAGATGGGACTTGTTCCGGTAACTTTGGATAGACCAAGAAGGCGATAATGAAATTTATAATTATAAGGACAGCAGAAAAAATCTTTAAGAAACGCTCTCCTTGGCTTGTGGTGTTGTTTTCATTGGCCATAGTTTTTCCTCCTTTTTATTTTTGTGGAGTAAATTAGAGTTGGTTGAAATTCATACCTTAATATTTATACCATATTATATTTTTACCATATTAAATATATTTACCATATTAATAGAGGCAAAACACATTAATTATGAGTGGAAGTCAGGATCAGATGGTTCCTTTTTGGGGCTAGATTGAGCAGTTTAGTCGGGTTGGTCGGGTTTAGGGGACTTAGAGGATTTTTCTGTAAATTCGAAGAACCAGCCCATGATTTCTTCAAAGACAGAAGTGTTGAGTGAGTAAATAATATTCTGGCCTTGACGGCGATCGCTAATGAGATCCGCTTGTTTGAGGGTGTTTAAATGATGGGATATGCTAGGTTTGGTTATATCAAAATGATCGGCGATTTCCCCTGCTGTTAAATCTTGCTCCCGTAAAAGCCTTAAGATCTGACGACGGGTTTTATCAGAGAGGGCTTTGAAGGTTTCATTAAGCGGAGACATTTGCTTCCCCCTTTCTAAAAACTGAGGGTGTGAAGAATGTGAGGTTTAGAGATTTAGAGATTTAGAGATTTAGAGATTTAGAGATTTAGAGATTTTGAGATTTTGAGATTTTGAGATTTTGAGATTTTGAGATTTAGAGATTTAGATAATTAGATAACCTTCTAAATATCTAACTATATTTTACAAGATTTTTATCCTTAGGTCAATAAAATAGGTCCATAATTAGGGACAAAAAAGGGGCTGCTAAGCGCCCCTCACTTTTTCCCTCATGATTTTTTTCTTTTATATTTTGTTTAATATACAAATAAATCAGGTCATAGTCCTAAAATAATCAATTATGTATTTTGCCAACAACTCCATTAGCTCATCATCTTTTAGGAGCTTAACAAAAAACTCATCGATAAGATTATGTAATTCCTCCTCTGTCAATTCTAAGGT
>JAAZLD010000237.1 GCA_012799495.1 Desulfitobacterium sp.
GAGCCACAATAGCCGCATGAGATAGGGAACCTCCAGTATCTGTAACTAAGGCTGCAACTTGGGGGAAGAGTACAGTCCAAGTGGGGGTAGTAAAGGGACAGACTAGAACATCTCCTTTTTGAACTTCCTGAAACTCCTCCACTGTATGGATGATTCGTACCGTACCCTCTGCAACTCCAGGTGAACCAGGTGTTCCAAATAATTCCCCTTCAGGTGTTAGCCCTGTTGCATTCTCATGGACTTCAATACTGGAAGCTTGATTCACCAAAATCTTCATCCCTTCTGCTGCCCGGGGAGGAAAGACATTCCAGGGAGGATCGGCTGGGGCTTTTCCCAGAGTTGAAGGGGGAGTGAGGGTAAACTGATATTTACGCTCTTCTTTCCGCTCTTGTACTAAAGCTTTTACCTCATTAAGAGGCAATTCTCCCCGCAAGGCTGAGAGCAGCTCCTCCCGATAGAGGAATAAAGTATCCTCTGGGGAGGTAAGGGCCTTCTTTTCCACGAACCTTCTCCCAGCTTCCAAAGCTCCATAGCGAACATGGCAGAGAGGTATGTTGGAAAGGATATAATCATGGGTTTCTGTTAAAGGCTGAGCTTTTTCAGCTAGCTCTAGCCAATAATCAAATTCCTTTAAGGAGTCACCCTTTAAACTCTTACGTAGTTCGGCGATTCTCTCTCGACGATAAGATTGAAACTCTTCTTCCTCACTAAGGGGATCATAATCAGTACCCATAAATCCTTTAATAATGCCCAGAACTATCTCAGGCATTTCTCGCCAAGTGGGATCCAGTTCGAAGCTGTCTACAGGTCGATCCCCTTCTTCATCTAAGAATTGATCTAGTTCTTTTCTGAACCAAGTTCCGGCTAGTTTTTCATAAGCTTCCTCGTGCGGCAGGGAGAAGATTTCTTTAATTTGGGGATCCTTTTCCGCACCTCGTGCCAACTCAAGAAGCCGGCGAGTAACCACTGTCACTTCTTCGTCTCCCACCTGAACTAGCTCATATCCTTCAAACTCTGTTAAATTTAGGAGTCTTTGACAAACCCCCACCCATTTATCCCGGATATACATCCCGATCATGACAATTTTTACATGAGGGTTCCAAGAGCAGCAAAGGAAGTCATAGCATTCTTCTAAATGCTTAGCTAATTCCTCATTGGTGGCCTTAGAAGGGTCAAATTCCAGAATGGGTTTTAGACGAGTTTTGGCTTCTGGTTCCCATTCCTTTTTAAAAGTCCCGATATTTTTCTCAAAGCCTTTCTCTTTCATAAACCGATCAAAGCCTAGGATCCGTTTTTTCATATTAGGATCAAGGCGCCATAAATTAAAGAGGAAAGGGAACTTTTCCATAATAGGAGGAGCCTCTCCTCCGATGAGTTCCGCCCTTTGGTAGACATAGCCATTAAGAACAAGGTAAGCATTTTTGATAGAAGGAATACACCATTCTTCATAAGCTTTTTCTGAGCCGATTTCGATGGGTTTTAACCCAAAAGAGACGAAGAGGGGATGGACT
The DNA here is from genome assembly GCA_012799495.1 of Desulfitobacterium sp. Lineage (GTDB taxonomy): Bacteria > Bacillota > Desulfitobacteriia > Desulfitobacteriales > Desulfitobacteriaceae > Desulfitobacterium. Next base: position 1,512 of record JAAZLD010000237.1, read on the forward strand.
GGTCTGGGCCAATGAATGGTATCCCGGGTCCAGTACCCTTTAGCTTCCCATTTTGCCATATTATATAACCTCCATCTTCTGTTTAGACTTTGAGCTTGCTTAATTTTTCTCCAGAGCGCCATGTAAATAAGTGTGGACAGCTTTTTCCAGTGCTTCTAAAAGATCCAGTTGTCCTTGGGAATGATAAAATCTCACCATATGCAGAACATAAAGACCTTCAATATCATTGGCTAACTCCTTAGCCCTTCTGTCA
>JAAZLD010000238.1 GCA_012799495.1 Desulfitobacterium sp.
GGCAACAAAGTTTAAAAAACTTGTCACCTAAGTGTTTTCTCTCATAAATTTAAGTAAGAATTGCCATGTTTAATTCCTTCACATTTATAGTCTAACTATTCCAAAGAAAGGTGAAAATGAGTGCCCAAATAATTGCTAAAGCCAAAAATGCCACACAGACAATAACTAAAGGCTTTTTTATCCCTTCAACACTATAGGCTTTCGCAGACCTTATCCCCACTGGAATCCATACTAAAGAAAATATTGCCCCAAAAAGACCTATTGTCCCAATGTACTCCATCATGTGAAACCCAAGGATTGGTTGCCCTCTCATGAGTTCAGGTAAAAACGGGATCAAGGCAGAACTTATAATCCATGCAATTATTATAAATATCCAACCATAATTAAGTTTATTATACTTCATATCAGACCTCTTTATCATCCTCGCGCCGCTAGGAAAATATGATTTCGTCATATACACTTTCATTAAACGTATTCCCTGTCAGAACAGGAAGTTCTTGCTCCATATTATTAGAAGAATATGAACTATTATACTAAAACTATAGTACTTTCTCTTCTGTGCTCGATGATACCCTTTCATATCTTCTCTCATTATCTCTCCAAGCGAGAACTCCACATATAGCACCAAGAATGGTTAAGAAAATGACCAAAGGTATGATTGTATTTATTGGTAGATGCGAAATAATATAAATGGGTGTTCGCCCTTCTGCAATAAATTGGATAACTAAGACTACAATGACAATATTACAGATGCTTTTTATGCCCTCAAAAAGTATATTAATAAAACGCCCTTTTTTTCTCTTCTTCTCCCATTTCCAATAGAATTTCATTTCATAGGAATCCATCTTCAAAGACCGATAGATTGCAAGAAGCATTATAGCAATAATTACTATATAGTATAATTCCATATGATATATTTCAAACTCTAGAGGAAGAGTCAGTAGAATCAAAAATATAATAATCGTAATTATATTTCTCTCTTTCTTAAGTTCATGTAAAGGCATACTGACCTCCTTCTCCCCCTGGGATGAATACCCATAGTATTATTCCCACTACACTACGCATGAAAATAGCGCCGGGAAAGCTATTACTCTCCAGTCCCATAATGTCTCCTGTTCTGGCGTAACAAATGGAACGTAAAGATTATTACCAAAGACGCGAATTCCTTGAATGATAATAAATAGACTAAGAATCTTGCATGCCAAACTAGCAATTTCTCTCTTTTCCACAACCCACTCCCCCTCTACCTTATTCACAATAAAATTGCCTAGTTCTCTTTTGACTGTATTCTCTATCTTTTTCTATATTCCTCCATTTTTTTGAAGCGTAAATGTTGTTAATTGGAACAAACAATCCCTGTATACAACAAGTATTATTGCAAAGAATAACACTATGTTAATTTATGCTTATAAAAGGAGTTGGACAACTTGGAGAAACCTGTAATTGCAGACAAATCACCTATACCTGTTGAGTTAAAGAAAGGGGAAACATATTATTACTGTACTTGTGGAAAAAGTTCAAGTCAGCCTTTTTGTGACGGTTCCCATCAGGGAACTTCATTTGAACCTCTAGCTTTCGAGGCCAAAGAAGATGGGACAGCTTATCTATGCGCTTGCAAGCATACTAAAAATCCACCCTATTGTGACGGAACCCATAATAGTCTCTAAAAGAAGCTCCTCCTAAAATAGATTTGGATATTTCCATCAACTACATAGGAGGAGCTTATAATTTTTCTGTTTACCATAGGAATAACTTTTCTATCTGCCCTAGGAAAAGATTATAAGTTACTGAGCTAAATTGAAAGGATAATAATTCCAATAGCTCTGTAAATAAGACATAAGGAAAATTTCTCCTGTCAATGAACTGACTACAGTTCTCAAGTTTCAGCTAAATAGAGCTAAGGGATTTTTCTGAGGATATGTTCCATAAACTTTTCTGGAAAATCCTCTTCCTTTAACATTTTTTTAGTCACAGGAAAAGTAAAAACTCCTTCCTTTTTGTTAAGGTAAGAGTAGATAATTTGCGCCTCATCCACTTCCTGTGAGGTTAATTGGCGAGGGTTTCCATTGCCCTCACTCTCTAAAATCTCACTCTTAAGATTTAGTTGAGCTTCCTTTAGGAAGTTAAATAATTCATTATTAGTTAGGTCTAATTTATTAAAAGTGTACTTTTTGCCGACAAAATGGACAACCCTGCTCATGATTAGCTTATTCCCTCGGATCAGGAATGCTTTGGCTCTCGTATTATATTCATCTAAGAACTCTAGGAGCAGAACACTCCGATTCCGGTGAATGGACCGTAGGAACTTTTGCCGACCTTGAATATACTTTACACCCATAAGGTACTGTTTATAACTGCCCGCTTTTTCAAATTCGAGTTCTTCAGAGGCTTCCTTAATTTCTTCCTTGAGTCTCTTATTGACGCTTTTATCTTTCCCTTCAATAACCTGACAAAGAGCCTGAATCTGAACCCGGTATTTTTCCTGACTTACCTTCCCTGTACATACCCCTAGGCAGGTTTCTAATTCCCGATAAAGGCAACCATTGCCTCCATTCATTGGCCTAGTAGTGGTGCATTTCCGTAGGAGGAAGTAATCATTAAAAAACTCCAGAGCTTTTTCCACTTGGTTACGACTATTAAAGGGGCCATAATACAAGGCCCCATCATCCCTGCCTTCCCATGCGTGAACAATCTCTAGTTTGGGAAAATCCTTCTGGGGTATCTTTAGATAAACATATTTCTTCTCATTCTTCATTTGCCGGTTGTAAAGAGGCTTAATCTCCTTAATCAGACGACATTCTTCCAAGAGGGCATCTAGTTCCGTATCTAATACCCGGTACTCAAAGTCCCGGATATTTTGGATCATTTCCTCTACTTTAGGTTCCCGGTCTTTCTGATTGTGAAAGTACTGCGATACCCTGTTCTTAAGATTCTTCCCCTTCCCTACATAGATAACATTGCCTAATGAATCTTTCATTAGGTAGATTCCAGGACTTGAGGGAAGATTTTTTAGTTTTTCCTGGAGACATTGTCTATTTTCTATGTCTTGCTTAGTTTCATATACTTTTTTCACATCTTCTTTTCTCACATCTCTTTTCTCATATCAAGCTTTTTCACACTTATATTTCCCAGTACAGATCTTTAGCCCTTGCAAATTATTCTTTACTAAATTCCGTTCCATCAAATTTTGCTTGGGCAACTAATTTATCTACCAATTGCTTGGCTGTACGTCCTGAGCGACCCTTTTGCATTAGTACCCACCGGAGTGCTAATTGATGTAATTCATCCCTGTCAATGGAGAGGGAATTTTGAGCAGCTAGACTTTCAACGATTTTGAGATACTCATTTTGGTCTGGGGAAGTAAAGGTTACGGTAATGCCAAAGCGATCTGAGAGGGACAGCTTTTCATCCTGTACATCCCTACCATGAACTTCCGATTGGCGTTCTTCATGGGTTTCCTTAATAAGATGTTTTCTATTTGAAGTAGCGTACACTAGGATATTTTCAGGACGAGTCTGGATTCCTCCTTCTATGAGGGTTTTTAGTACTTTATACTCTGGCTCATTATCATCAAAGGATAGATCATCAATAAAGATAATGAATTTGAAAGGCTCATTTTCTAATAGCTGACAAATCTGAGCGAAATCCTGTAAATCGTTTTTAGCTAATTCCACCAGGCGAAGACCTTTCTTAACATAAGAGTTTAATAAAGCTTTGACCATGGATGATTTCCCTGTTCCTCTATTTCCATATAAAAGTACATTATTAGAAGGTAATCCCGCCAGGAAATGCTCGGTATTTTCTATAACAATTTTCTTTTCTCTTTCTAAGCCCACTAAGTCATCTAATTGTATTGGGTCGGGATTTTTAATACCTTTGAACCTTCCCTGAAAGTGATCCTTATACCAGCGTACAGCAGCATAATGGCCAAATATACCAAAACCTACTTCTTTATAATGTGTAACTAAGGCATCCATCCCTTCAACCAAGGAATGTTCAGCTAGGGCTTTTTTTATTTTCTTTCTGGCTGCAAATAACCACTCTGCTCCGGAAGAGTCTTTTTCTTCTACTGATGTATTAGAAAGCCCCCCTATTTCTTGATCCCATTGGGGCCAATTATTTGGATGAAGAGGATGATCTGTAGGTATATCCCAAGCTTCATTATCTTGCAAATTCTTAACTACCCTCTCTTTAATCAGTTGAGGGGTTAAGTTAGCTACTTCTTGTAAAAGTTGCAAATCTCTTCGAGCAATCTCTCTTAAAGAGGGGGGTATTTCTGTCCCTTTATTGGCAGCTGTACGGGAAAAAAGATTATCATCATCAAGAATTAGATCTAGCAAAAAGTCGGGCCATTTATATTCTAGAGCTAGAGCATTGAATCTATGGTAAGCATCGATAGTCTTGGCTGGAATAGCACCATCTACTTCCTCCATTAGTTTCTGCCAGGATCTAACAACCTCATTATCAGCTATTTGTCGATAAAATGTTAATCCTAATAATAAATCCTTACCTAACATCCTTCAATCTCCCTTCTCCAATCCCTAATGCTATTTCAACGTGATCTTATGGTACATTCCACTATATTTCTTGTCAATTATTCTAGCTTCAAGAAATCAGTAGGGCTCCCAAGGTTTTTCTACTCTTCTATTAAAAAATATTTTCTGATTCCCAAAGTATCCTTATCGCAAATTCTTCCTAATAAACTAGGACCCGGACACCTTAAAAGGTATCTGGGTCCTGGTTTTATTTCCCTAATATTTGATTTTTTAATTCCGTAAGTCCATGAACTTCATTGATAAGAATATTATCTTTCTGGTTCCCTTTTTCCATGAAGAACATGGAGAGGGCTCCTAGTCCCACATGAGTACCTACTGCTACTCCCATTTGCATGATAAAGATATCACCATGAAAATCCGTATCATTTTCTATCTTATGCCTTAAATTCTCCGCATAGGTCATATCCGAGGTGTAACCAATAATAATAAAGTCGGTTTTTTCCTTATCAACTCTTCTTTTGAACTCCGATACATAATGCTCAAGAACCCTTCTCCGGCCTCTTTCCTTAGCAACGATGGAGCCTTTACCCTTTTTCATGGTCATGATGGGTTTGAGCCTTAAGAGTTTGCCTACAAAAGCACTGGCATTAGAGAGTCTACCACTCCGAATCAAATGATCCAGATCGTCTACAGACAGATAATGTTTTACGTTTGTTTTATAAGTTTCATTAAAATCTACAAGTTCAGCAAAATCCGCTCCAGCTTCTCGCATTCTTGCGCTCTTAAGAATAAGCCAGCCACTACCATGGCTCATACTCTTGGAGTCTACGATATGAATTTTCTCTTCCCAAGTAGGATTGTCTTCTAAAAAATAACCCCGAGCTAAAACTGCTGACTGATATGCACCACTTGTACCGCTGGACATGCATATGCGGAGAATAGAAGTATGGCCTTCCTCA